>JBHEKV010000242.1:0-9615 GCA_041859235.1 Ignavibacteria bacterium
ACTGAAAAGCTTTTTATTTGAACACAAAGAAGAACGACATCCTTGCAACAACATCTGCTTTACGCTCGGTTGCCGCAGAATTTTTGGCAACGTAGGAATTTACCCAAACATTGGGCATGAAATGAACGTTTTCGATTGGCATGTAATCAAGTCCAACGGTAACAAAATTCTCTTTGTATCCCGTTGAGTCATTCTTTGTATCAGGGTTATACATATCATATCTTGCGAACACATTTAATATTGGAATGTTTTCTCTTCCCAAAAGATTACCCCAGACAAATCCGCTTACACCAAAAGGAACAGCGTCAATATCTTTTCCGCCTGCGTTCTTTTGTGTCTGCTGAAAAACTTCTGCTCCAAAATTAAATTTTTCATAGGTGTAACCAACAAATCCTCTGAGTGTAGTTTTATTTTTATCATCTGCAGCTGG
Source organism: Ignavibacteria bacterium (assembly GCA_041859235.1). Classification (GTDB taxonomy): domain Bacteria; phylum Bacteroidota; class Ignavibacteria; order Tepidaquicellales; family OLB5; genus OLB5. The sequence goes on from JBHEKV010000242.1 coordinate 431, forward strand.
CTCATAGTCGCCGTAAACTTCCATCTGCAAACCTTTAACGGGTTTTGCAAACAAGGTGCCGTAATATTTTTTGAATTTATTAAACTCGGGTTTCTGTGCGTTTCCGTTGCCGATCATGAATCCAAAGCCGTAATTTCCGGCTTTATCAAATTTACCGCGCGCTGATACACCAAGATCGCTTGCAATTCCCAGACCGCGCATATCTATGATCGTTTTTTCTACTGAGCGGTAATTCCACGCTTTTTCATTTAATGCCCAGCTCCAAGTTGGTGTTGGTACAAGCCCGATCGCGAAGCTTACCTTTTCAAATGCTTTCCACTCAACAAACGCCGTTTTTATGAAAAGCCCCAGTCTGGTACTTGTGAGTATCTTATCGTTCCCTTCAAGGAGAATTTGAGAAGAAAACTTATCGTTGAATGCATAGTCATACCCTAAATACGCCCTGCGTATTTCAAAAGCCTGGTATGAATTTCCGAAAGATGAATATTGCGTTCCGCTGCCTGAAGAATCACCGGAAGCTTTGAAAAAGTAATCACCAAAAACATAACCCCATACTTTGCCTCCTTTTTCAACCGGTTTCTTATCCTGTGAAATTGCCGGAGAACTCAAAAAAGCAAAAGTCAATAAAAGTAATAAAATTTTCTTCATTTAAAGTTGATTTATTTGTTTTGTTTTAAATTCTTAATAATTTATGTAAAATTAAAGTTAAGCCGTTAGATTATTGTAAATTTAATATTAAGTTTTCATTAAGAAAAAACCCCCGAAACATCAAAAAATCAGGATATTACGGGGGCTGGCTGTGCTTACCTCTCGGTAAAACTGTTATTGTTCAAATTCTTCGCAAAATCTGAGTAATATCTGTTCAATTTATAATTAAATTCAGAGTCTATTTATTCAGATTATATGAAGAAGTTATCTCAGATGATCTGCTCAGCATAGCGTGTACTCTGCAGTATTTATCTTCCGAAAGACTGATAGCCCTTTTGACAATATCATCATCAAGTTCGGTTCCAATAAAATTATAAGTCACATGCATCTTTTCAAAAATTTTAGGGTGTCCTTCAGATTCTTCTGCAGTAACATCCACCCAGAACTTTTCGATCTTTTTGCGTGACTTGCCGATTATTAAAACACAGTCCATCATCGTGCAGCCTGCAAGTGACTGAAGCAATAGCTGTGCCGGTGAAGCCGCAGCTGCGTTTTCACCGGAATCCATCATCACTTTCCTGCCGTTATCTGTAGTTCCTTCTAATTTGTAGCCTTCAATCCAGTCAACTCTGGCTGTTTTAGTCATTTGAATTATTTTTTAAATTGTCTGAAATTCATGTTTGATCTTTCTGAATATTAAATGAACTTCTTCTCTCTGGCTGCTTTTTCAATTTCCTCGCGGAATTTTGGATGAGCAACGCTGATAAGAGCATTCACTCTTTCTCTTACATTCATACCATGCAGGTCCACTGCGCCGTATTCGGTAACTATCCAGTGAACGTCACCTCTTGAAGTTGTAACCCCGGCCCCTTCATCAAGGTGCGGTACTATTCTGGAAATTGAACCTTTCTTTGCTGTAGATTGCAGGGCAATAATAGGCTTTCCGCCCTTAGAACGCGACGCGCCCCGGATGAAATCAACCTGTCCGCCAAAACCGCTGTAGAAATTATAGCCAATAGAATCAGAGCAGACCTGTCCTGTCATATCAACCTGCAGGCATGAATTAATAGCGATCATCTTATCATTTCTTGCTATTGTGAATGGGTCGTTCACAAACTCTGTGGTTCTCATTTCAACAAACGGATTTTCATGAATATATTCAAACAATCTGTGGGAGCCAAGTACAAATGAAGTTACGATCTTTCCGCGAAGCAGTGATTTTTTGTCACAGTTAATCACGCCGCTTTCAATCAACGGTATGGCGCCGTCACTGAACATTTCTGTATGAATTCCAAGATCTTTTCTGTCGGTAAGACGTGCAAGCACTGCGTCAGGTATAGCCCCAATGCCCATCTGGAGGGTTGAACCATCTTCAATAAGATCAGCAATATTCTGACCGATCTTTTCAAATATCTTTACTTCATCCGGATCTTTTTCGGCATGCATACCCGGCAGTTCCTGCAGCGGCTGCTCATATTCAAAAGCGAAATCAATATCATTGATATGAATAAAACTATCACCATGAACTCTGGGCATTAAGGGATTGATCTGGGCAATAACGTACTTTGCAACATGAACCGCCGCTTTTGTACAGTCAACCGCAACACCCATACTGCAGAAGCCGTGATTATCAGGCGGTGAAACCTGTATCAAAACTACATCAACTCTGTGCTTTGTATCATGCTGTATCAGCCGCGGAATTTCACTAAGAAATATAGGCATAAAGTCAGCTTTTCCTGCGTTTACGTGTTTCCTGGTGTTCCCGCCAAGGAAGAAACCGTTATGCCTGAAGTGGCCTTCCATTTCGGGTTTCATATAAGGCGCTTCGCCGAATACCATTAAATGACAGATCTCTACGTTATTAAGCTCCGGTGCACGGGCTGTCATTGCTTCAACCAGTCTTTGGGGATAAGCGCACCCGGACTGGATATATATCCTGTCATTTGATTTTATAACTTTTACTGCTTCTTCGGGGGTAATATACTTTTGAGAGTATTTCTCCTTTGTTTTGTTGGATTGTTCTTTAATTTTGTTTAACACAGCCATTTTCTCCTGTAACTATATATTGTAATAGATTGTATAATATGTTTTATTGAATCTTAGTATTATTTGTGAAATTATTTCTTTTCACGCTCATCAAAAAAATCACCAAGTTTAAACCTTGCATTTACAAACGCGGTAATAACCCCAAACCTGCCGCTTTCAGTTTTTGAAAGCCTTATTGAGGGCCCGAATGCAAAAGAGTTGAGCGCGAAACCTTCGCCTATATTTGAGACCATTACCTCAAGCAATATCTGAAAGTTTCTTATCTTTTGCAGTGTAATATTGGTTCTGAAATCGAACACTGCGCCCGCCAGCCGGCTCTCGCGGGTGATCAGCCCGATGTGCGTTTCGTTTGCATAATAAGCAACATAAAACTGTGAACGGGTTGAGCCGAACATTCTGAACGGGTAGCGAAATTCAGCATTAACGTACGTTCCTTTCAGAACATTGTTTGGAAGCTGTTTCGTCGTATCACCGTTTTCGTAAAATTTGTACTGCGGTCCAAGCGCGGAAGTTGAATAACCTCCGAATTTTATATCACTCAGAACCCCAACCTCCAGGAAATTTCCAAGCGGTATAACATAGCTCAGTTCTATTGCTCTGAGCGGTGAAAAAATATTGTTATACTGCTTCCATGGATAATTATCGCCGGTTTCCTTATTGATAGTGTGTGTATTCAGATTATCAATTGTTGTATTGTAATTTATGCTCACACCTATAATATTCATTCCAATGCTTACAAGGTCACTTTCAAACGGGGCACTGTATTTATTACCTATACCGAAAGTAAACCCGATCGATCTTTTAAGCGGAATGCCAAGCCTTTCGCCTCCAAATAGCTGAAAATATGGATTTATATAAGCGGTTGTACTTCTAATTGATCTTTCTTTCTTGGGTGGAGCGACAAATTCCTTGATCTTTATCTGCCTTATCACATCCAGAAATACGCTCGCGTAATCAAGGCGTTTGGCGTTCATGTTCTCTTTGTTGGTACCGGTCCAGTTGATAAGTCCATCCTGTACTTTTTTAGATAACTGGCTCCAGGCAAATCTCTGGGCCGATGGGTCCGATTCATCACCAAGCACTACAAACTGATTCTGTGTATTGGCATCCATCAGGTTAACAACAATTGTATAGCTTTCAAGCTTCGGGTCAATTCCCATATCATCCTGCCCGGTTATGAAGATGCTGTCATCTTCAGCTCTGGCATATATCTTGAAATACTTCCAGGTTCTCGGATTATCGGGATCATCTTCCTGCTGCGCAAATACAGTATGGGTCAAAAGCGAAAAAGTGAAAATCAAAAGGGCTAAAATTCTTAATAAGGAGTTCATGATCATTATATTATTAGTTAAGTAAAAGTTTTTAAAATTATGAATGCGGGCCTGCGTTTTGAGCTTTTTTCTGCTTATCTTAAAAGAGCGCTATAAAGGCCGGAACATGTTTTCATTTTCATCTACAAATATACACCGTGTTTACGTTAGCTGTTAGTGCACATTGTACGATTTTTGTGTAACAATTTAAACTACAAAAAGCACATTCTTATATTATGTAAATATGATACTTGCACCGGCCGATTTTTCGTAAAACTCTCCCACAGTTATTACGTCATCAACCTGCGCGCAAAAATCTTCTTTCTTTAAATGGAACATATCAACGGACGCTTTACAGGCGTATATATTACACCCTGCATCATGTATCATCTCCAGGAATTCCCTTACCGGCGGAATATCAATTTTTTCCATCTCCTTCTCCATCATGTGCGTTGCAAGCGCGCTCATTCCCGGTAAAGAGCCTATCAGCGTTGGCATATGCATTGCAGGATTTCCGACAGTAGCAACCTTAATATGATCCATTTTTTTATCAATGATCGCTTCCATCCCAAAGAAGGTAAAGAACAAATTCGCCTCAATGCCCTCCATTCTTGCACCATTGGCCATTATTAAGCCGGGATAAACTCCCTCAAGCGATCCTTTTGAAACAATAATTGATACTTTCTTTATTGGTTCGTAATTACTTTCTTCTGTCATTTCAACACCCTTATATTGCTTTTTGTTTGAGGTTTCACCTTTCACGCCTGCCTTAACGAACAAAGTGAGAGAAGGTTTGACGTTAAATGTTTATATGCATCCTTTTGGTTTAGGTAATCCCGCAATACGCGCAGCCTTTTTAGCCGGACCCTTAGGAAATAAAGCATACAACTCTTTAGTATCTACACCGCTTTCTTTAGTGAGCTTGCGTATTGAAGGCGCATCACCTGATTCAGAAAATACTTTCCGCATGTAATTTATTACCTGCCAGTGTTTTTCATTTAATGCGTCTATGCCTTCTTCTTTAGCAAGCTCTGCCGCAATTTCTTCACTCCAGTCAGATAGATTCACTAAGTTACCATCTGCATCTATTGCCAGTGTTTTACCAAGTATCACTTTTTCTGCAACTGCTGTTGACATCTTATATTCCTCCCGAGAGCTTTGTTATTTGCTGCTCATCTGTAATGAAATCATTTGATTTGTATATATCGTCCAGGATCTTTCCTTTGAGTGACATCGCCGAACCAACCGGAAGTTCTTTGCCTATTAGGAGAACATTCCAGTAAGCCCACCTGAACATTAATTTGCCAAGATGGTTCATTCTTGTTTCTTTAAGTAGCGAGAAGGGTCCCATATACGCCAGGGGAAAATTCCCCGGCATAGGTTCAACATCATAGTTGAAATCAATTAAAAACGCCTTGCCGCGGCCAGATTCAATAAAACAGTTTGCATGGCCATCAAACCTTGCTGCAAGCGTCCTGGCGTTAATATAATGTAAAATATTTTCTGTGAGTATTTCTGATTCAAAATGAGCGACCGAGCCCGCTTTGCTTGCGGGAATATTTGCAGCATCGCCTATCACAAATATGTTTTTGTGAGCAATAGATTGCAGCGTGTGTTTATCGGTCGGTACAAAATTAAGTTCATCACCAAGACCTGAAGTTTCAATATAGTCGGCTCCTTTATTTGTAGGTACGGTCACAAGCAGATCAAAATCTATTTCGCGTTCATCCCATGAAATAAGTTTCTTTGCGTCATTATCGATCCGTGCGGTATTGAATTCAGAAACAAGCTCAATTCCTTTATCTTCCAGGAAGTGACCCAGTACTTCTGAGCATTTATGTTTTGTGAATGCTTCTGCAAGAGGTGTAACATACTGGATATGGACCTTTTCGCGGATACCTTTATCTTCAAAAAAGGAATCAGCAAGAAACGCGAATTCAAGCGGAGCAACAGGGCACTTTATGGGCATTTCAGTAATGTTAATTACCAGCTTGCCGCCATCCCACGATTTGAATTTTTCAGCAAGGGCTTTGGCTCCATCAAGAGTATAGAAATCAAAAATATCTTTTTTCCAGAGTTCACCCGTTAAACCTTCGGTTTCTTCAGGGGCAATTTTTGAACCCGTTGCTATGATCAGTATATCGTAATCAAGAGTAACCCCGTTATCAAGGTGAACCTTGTTATACTCAGGTATCACTTTCCAGATTTCGGAATTTATCATGTTCATTCCTTCAGGAAAGAACTTTAATTTTGGTTTAACTACATCAGATTCTGTATAGACACCAAACGGAATAAATAAGAAACCGGGCTGGTAGTAGTGTGTTTTTTCATTATCAACAATTGTCAGTTTCCACTTGCCGGGGTCAAGCGCTTTATGAAGCTTGTTTAGCATCATTGTCCCCGCTGTACCGGCTCCGAGTATAACCAGATTTTTCATTTATCAATTCACCTTATCTAACTATACAAAATTAAGCCTCAAAATGATTGTACCAAATGATATATATCAATGGTTCATATGATTGTAGTCATATCGTAAAGTTATGATATTGTTTTAATTAACAAAAATAGAGGGAGAAAAAGCAGGAAAAATGCTGAAGTGTATCAGGTTATTTATTTGCCTTCCAGAATGCGTTGAGCCAGAAAGACAGGGAGCCTCTCGGCGTAGATCTTCAAACTCGCGGATATTCTGTCATAATCTATCCTTACATTTGAATAAATATACTCTTCAATATCAAGAAAACCGAATGACAGTTTGTTATTGTTATCGCGCGGCTGACCCACACTGCCCACATTAATTATATACCGGTTATTAATGTTCAGCTTTCCATCTGTGATAGTGTTTAACCCGGAGCCTGAACTTTCAAAAATAACAGGTCTGTGCGAGTGGCCTATGAAACAAATTTTTTCGCTGAAAGACCCGAAATTCTGTTTGGCTCTATCTTCATCCAGTACATATTTGTATGAAGAAGGTTCAAAAGGTGACGCACGAACAAAAAATAAATTGTTTTCGGAATGAGATAATTTCAGTGTCTTAATATACTCCAGATTTTCAGTTTTCAAAACCGTACGGGTATGTATTGATGATGCTCTGGCTCTTTCATTGAATCTTTCCGAAAGCGGATGGTTGTGCTGCGCTTCATCGTGATTGCCAAGAATAACAACATCACAATTATTCTTTATTATTGAAATTACTTCATTTGGCTGGGCGCAATAATCAACCAGGTCACCGAGGCAAATTACGCGGTCAGCTTTTAGTTTTTCAATTTCCCTGAAGCAGGCTTCAACCGCTTCTAGGTTTGCGTGAACATCGGATATAACGGCGTATTTCAAATATAATTTTCAATATTAATAATTTTAGTCATTCAAATTTAAATTAATTTAAGAATAATTCATAGTAATAAAGCGCTGCAATTATTATATTGAAACATGGCCGGGGAATGAAGTAATTACAGGCTGCTTACAGAATTAATTTTAATATCCGGTTTAAAAAATATCAAAAATATAAACTGAATATTTCCATGACAACACTGATCAAAGTAGCAGCCGCTCAGCTTACACCCGCATTTCTAAACAAAGAAAAAACTATAGAAATAGCCTGTGAAGCAATTTCGGAGGCAGGGAAGAAAGGTGCGAAACTAATTATTTTCCCTGAGGCATTTATTTCCGGTTACCCGGATTGGGTTTGGCTTATTCCCAACAGCAAGGGGAAAGAATTAAATGAACTCTATGTTCGCCTCATGGAAAGCGCTGTATCTGTGGCGGATGACAGCACTGATAAGTTGTGCCGGTCTGCAAAAGCGGCGGGAATAAACGTAGTTATCGGAATGAATGAACGAAACGCTGATAGAAGCAGCTCAAGCCTTTACAACAGCATCTTATTTATAAATGACGGGGGGGAAATAACGGGAGTTCACCGAAAGATCATGCCTACAGGTGGTGAAAGATTGATCTGGGCACAGGGAAATGGGTCAAGCTTCAGATCATATGTTACATCTGCCGGTAAAATTGGAGGGCTTATTTGCTGGGAAAATTTTATGCCTCTTGCAAGGACAGCAATTTATGAAACCGGGGCGCAGATATTGGCCGCGCCTACCTGGGATAAAAGTCCGAATTGGCTGGAAAGCATGAAACATATTGCACGAGAAGGAGGAATATTTGTTATAAGCACTTGCATGGCAATTAAAAAAGATGATATTCCTGATGAACTTGAATTTAAAAAATTGTACCCGGCAGAAAAAGGTTGGATAAATTCAGGCAACAGCTGCATTATTAGCCCCAAAGGGCAATTCCTTGCCGGACCGCTGGAAGCACAACAGGATATTTTATATGCCGATCTTGATATGAACGAGATAATTGAAGCCAAACGAATGTTTGATGTTGCCGGCCATTACTCCAGACCGGATGTGTTCAATTTTAGCATAAACAAACCCACAAATTAAGAAAAATATATCGGTTTGCTTTACCTCAGGCTCTCTTCAAGAGCTGTACCAGCATCGGTTTTTTCATCGCGGTATTTAATTATTACGGGAGTATAAACAGAAAGATGATTTTCTATTCCGTACTGGTTTACAAGCGGCCTTGAACCCGCAACAACAACTGCACCTTCGGGAATTACCAGCGGTTCGTCTTTAGTTTTGCGGTAAACTTTTCCTTTAACTGTATCATAAACCGGGGTTGAGCCTGTTATGATGCACCCTGCGCCTATCACCGCGCGGCGCTGAACAATTGTGCCTTCGTATATTCCGCTGTTGCCGCCTATCATTACTTCATCTTCAATAATAACCGGCACAGAGTTGATAGGCTCAAGCACTCCCCCAATTTGCGCTGCCGCTGAAAGATGTATTTTCTTACCCAGCTGCGCGCATGAACCCACAAGAGCATGTGAATCGATCAATGAATTATCATCAACGTAAGCGCCAATATTAACATACATAGGCGGCATACAAATTACACCTTTTCCAATATACGCACCTGTGCGTATGGTTGAGCCACCCGGTACTATTCTTACCCCATCGGAAAGCTTCATTGGTTTAATCGGCAGGGTATCCTTATCGAAAAATAACATCTGTTTATATATTGACATATCCTTATTCTTTCCCAGCCTGAAGCCAAGCAATATGCCTTTCTTGACCCAGGTGTTGGCTTTCCAAACGCCTCCGGTTTTTTCTGCGCTGCGAACAG
>JBHEKV010000026.1:0-3507 GCA_041859235.1 Ignavibacteria bacterium
ATGTTACACTTGGTTGAACCATTTAATACTATCAACTGATTGTTCAGCCAGTACAGGTAAGTTGAATCAACACTTGGCGAATACCATTCTACATTCTGCTCACTTGCAGCAATTCTCATAATCTTAGCTCCGCTTGCATCATTTACATCAGTAACTTCTTTTTCTTCTTCTTTCTTTTCTTCAGTTGTAGTCTCTGTGGTTTCTTCAGTGTCTTCTTCGGTTCTTGATGCAGGGAAACATCCCGTTAAGTAGATACTTAGCGAAAAAATGAGCGAAATATATAGTAATTTTCTGTTTTTCATAACCTGTATAATTATATACGTTATACCAAAATAATCTAAAGTTTAGATTTATACAAATGGTTATATACTGTTATTACGGTATTTTAGTGATTTTTGCTAATTTCTTCCAGAATTGGGGATATTTCACTGCCGAAATCTGGTGCTTTTTCAAGAGCTTTTTCAAGATCATTTCTTGCTTCCTCAAACTTGCCCAATTTATAATACGATAATCCTCTGAATTTGTAAAGATGGGGATTAGACGAATCAAGCATAAGGGAGTTTCTAAAATCATTAAAAGCTTTTTCAAAGTCTCCCATATTTGCATAAGCAAATCCTCTGTTGTTGTAAGAAAATGCGAACTTAGAATTTAACTTGATTGACTTATCTAAATAGGAAATTGATTCACTGAATTTGTTTTGAAGTAAACAGGCATAGCCAATGTTATTATAGGCTAAGTAGTCGTTATCAATCTGATCAATCGCCTTTAAATAAGATTGAACCGCCATTTCGTACTGCTTCATTTCATCAAAGGCAGCACCCATATTAAATTATAAGGAATATTTGTCTTTTCGCGGAGGGTTTCTATCCAATGCTTTATATATATTATCCAAACACAAGTCATATGCTTTAGTTGATAAAAAGATCTGCGAAAGGAACTGGTAAGGTTCGAATTTTTCGGAGTTGTTTCTTATAAGATCTCTGCAAATTTGTATCGCAACATCTGTTCTGCCCTGCTGCATTTCTAACGAAGAAAGGAAAAGTCTGGAGTGAAAATACATGGAACCGGTGGGTTTAATTTTTTCAAGCAAGTCTTTTGCTGTATCTAAATCTCCTTCTTTAAAAGCCTTTACAGCTTTCATATATTTGCTCTTTGATGAGAAGAGAAAAACCAGCATATAGGGAATTGCGAAGCATGCCAACAGGATCAACAGAACCCTGATAAGTTCTTTCCAGTCAAACAAACTTTCCGCCTGCTGCAAAACTAAATTCATACCTTACTCCAGCATAGGCAAAATTGCCTTTAAAAAATCATCCGGTGAGCGGTTTGACTGAGTGTTGTAGAATATTATCGCAGTAATTCCGGTCTTAGGTGAGTGCACTGAAATGTTGTGGAATCCGGGATACGAACCGTTGTGCCCTATGTATGAATCACCCAGTATGAACATACCAAAGCAATATTTCAAACCGTCCCTTTCAAGTCCGGGCTTCATTCGTTCGATCATTGATTCTTTGCTGATGAGCGTACCTTCAGACAGCGCTTTAAGATAAATTTTAAGATCCTCAATAGTAGAAACCATTGCGCCCGCCGCCCAGCCCCAGCTTGGGTTGTATTTAGTTGTAACATCAACAAGCGGGTAAACCCACGAGCCGTCATCTTCGCCGTAGCCTTCGGGATGTTGTCCCCATATCTCCGGTACTTCGGGGAAATCAGTATTTTTCATTCCCAGTTTATCGGTAATTCGTGTCTTGATCTCATGGGGCAATGAATTGCCAGTTAACTTCTCTATAATAATCCCGATCAAAGTTGTATTGGTATTGCTGTAATGCCATCCTTTGCCGGGCTCGAAATATGTTCCGTTGCGAACAGAGACTTCCACCAGCTCTTCCGGCTTCCAAAGTTTTTTGGGGTGCGTCTGCATTGAATCATCAAACTCTTTTGCTTCACTGTAATTATACAAACCACTTGTCATATCACCAAGCATTCTGACTGTTATATTTTTTGCGTTCGGCAGGTTTGGAAAGTATTTATCAATTGATTCATCAAGCGTAAGCTTTTTTTCATCAACAAGCTGAAGCAAAACTGTACAGGTGAAAGTCTTTGTCAGGCTGCCAATCCGGAAACGGAAATCAGTAACCATCGGGGCCTTAGTATCAATATTGGCAAGTCCTTTTGATTTTTCGTAAATAACTTCATTCCCTTTCGTAATACTGATTATCATCCCGGGCTGCAGTGCAGTTGTCAGCATAGAGTCAGAATAACGTTCAATATAACCTGTAACCTGACTGTAATCCTGCGAAAGTACCGGAATATTAATCATGCATATTGCTACCACGGTCATTAAAATGATCTTGTTCATTTTTAAATATTTATATATGAAATGTTAACTTAAATTTTCAAACAGGAAATCACTTTGTACAGGTTTACCGGATGCATCAAAGCTGGTATTATACTCACCGGTTTTTTTAAAGCCATACTTTGCCAGAAACTCAGAAATTTCAGGAAAAAGAGCCTGACCCTTATAAAGCTCAATATAGGAACACTCTGAATAAATATATTTTATTTTACTTAATAATTCCGTGCTGCCTTTTAACACACTTAGCTCAAAGCCCTGAACATCGATTTTCATAAGAACTGGAGCTGTCAGATCAGAAGCCGAAAGAGCATCACTCAGCTTTTTCATGGTGATCTTCTCTACTCCAACTTCATATGTTCCGGGGAACATTTCATTCTGCTTTTCGCCGATTGGAAGAAGAGAAGAGGAATCTTCACGGTGAGAAATGTGTATTTCAGCTTCCCCGGTTTCATCGCTAATAGCAAACGGGAAAAGTTTGATATTATTATCATCTGCAAATACTTTGTTAAAAATTTCAGCGGGATGAGTTAACGGTTCAAATGAATAAATTCTAGCGTTCGGGAAGCATTTTCTTGCTGCCAGGGCAAACTGCCCTTTATTAGCGCCAACATCTATAACTGTATTGCATCGCAGTGTTTTCAGTACTGCTTCATGCTCAATACCCGCTGCTGAGCCGTTTAAGGCAGCCTTGCGGTATGTACTGTTTCCGAAAACTTTTATAAATTTGTTTAGTTTCTTGATCAAATATCAGCATTTATATTTACCGGAGTATGAAAATACTTATTATTGTTTGAATTTAAAATTGAAATCACTGAGAACTATTTATACAAATAAAAAAGCCATCCCAAACATCGGGATGGCTTATTTTGCTTTAATGGAGAATATATGATATTAAAGCTATGGGTAATACAATGATTAAAATCGATTACGTTTCACGTTCCGGTGTTTCTTGCCGGTCCCGCGTTTCTGCTTAGCGGGATCACGTTTCACGTATTTACTTCTTTTCATCGTCAACCACTTCGAAGTCGGCATTTTCAACCTTTTTGTCATCAGGCTGCTGGCCTTCTGCGCCGGCATTTGGATTTGCCTGCTCATTGGCGCCTGCACCCGGTGTGCCGGTTGCCTGGCTATACATCTGGGTTGATGCTTCA
>JBHEKV010000028.1:0-3348 GCA_041859235.1 Ignavibacteria bacterium
TATAGGCGTAGCGCTTCCAAAAGATGGCAACCAGTACGGTTATATTTCTGAACATCACCCGTTTGGTGAATCAGAAAAATTATCCGGCGACTACGCCGAAGATATAGCGGCGCAGATGCTTGCGACAACTCTGGGTATAGAATTTGACCCTGAGCAGGCGTGGGATGAAAGAGAACAAGTATATAAAGCCAGCGGTCAGATATACAAGACCTTCAATATCACTCAATCAGCCGAAGGCGATAAAGCAGGAATATGGACAACTGTTATTGCTGCCGCAGTAATGCTGCCGTAATGTGAAACGTGAAACGTCAAATGTGAAACATCAGATGTGAAATGTCAAATGTGAAATGTCAAACGTCAAATGTGAAACGTCAAATGTGAAACGTCAAATGTGAAATGTCAAACGTGAAACGTCTGAGCATGATTTGAAAATTAATTAAAGAATTGTGATTTGAATAGTGAAAGAATGCTTGATTGTATGTAACGGCCACTTAACAAAAAAAGAGCTTTCACGGTTTACAAAATTAAATAAGCCCCGCAAGGTAATTGATATAATTGCCTGTGACGGGGCTTCTGATTTTATGAAATCTGCGGGAGTAATTCCGGATGTTATAATCGGTGACCTTGATTCTGTTAAACCTGCAACCATTAAATATTTTTCAAGAAAAAAAGTTATCATCAAAAAAGCAGAAGATCAAAACAGAAATGACCTTGAAAAAGCTATTATGTTTGCCCTTTCCAAGAATTTCAGAGATATAAATATTATCGGAATCGCAGGCAAACGGCTTGATCATACACTGAATAATCTGAGCATTTTGAAGAAGTTTGGCGGGAAAGCTAAGATCAGGATTTATGAGAATGGTTTTGTTGGTGAGATGATCTGTAAAAGTACTGAGTTTGAATGCCCCACCGGGGCTATTGTTTCGCTAATTCCCCTGCCGAAGGCTGTTGGGATAACTTCAAGGGGTTTGAAATATCCATTAAGGGACACTACTCTTGAACTTGGTGTAAAAGAAGGCGCATTGAATGAGGCTGATGGAGATTTTGTTTCAATTAATATGAAGAATGGAGCATTACTGGTATTGATCAAAAAAACCTAGTATTACTTCTGGATCGCATTAACTGACATGATGATACCATCAATACAAACAGTATGCTTCCGAAATGTATGAACAACAAATTATAAATTGCGGCTAAAGCCGCTTTCTCTTTTTAAAGCTTAACCACGAACTAAAGTTCGTGGCAACTCAAAATACCTCAATACCCAGGTTAGCTTAAACTTCTAAAAAAAACACAGAGTCTGCAAAATAGGAAAATAATCCCGCAGAGTCCCAAAAAGCTGGAGACTCTGTGGAGGCATTTAAAAATACACGCACTAACATAATCAGTGCACTCCAAAAATTCTCATCTCCATACTACCCTTCTCGTAAAATCACCGTTTGTTTTGAGTATCACCGCACCTGTTTTCCCAACATCAAGAATATTATAACCTGTTTCATTCAGCACGGCGGAAAATATTTCAGAACTAATCTTTCTTCTGCCGGTGACTTTTTCACCAACAATAATATACTCGGGGTTAATTTGAGTGATCATTGCTACAGGTGTTGTGTTAAAAGTACCTGAACCCGTAACCCTGATTGCCTGCATATTAAGGTCAAGTGTATTTATGAAGGCAGTATTAAATATATTATCCTGCGGTGCAGCCGCATCGTTAAATACAAAAGACTGGTCACCGTATAAAAACTGCGTCATCATTGTACTTCCCGCTAAAAGGCTGTCATAATAAATGAACAATCTGAAATTACCGTTTCGGTTCACGATCTTTGAACCTGTAATAAACTCAACATCAGTGTTTCTGAAGTTACCGGCAAATCCTTTTTCATTAACGATTTTCCTGTAGTGAACAGGGATCATCACTTTTGTTATTTCAAAATTCTGCAGAAGATAGAGCAGGTTACGGAATTCATTTTTATCCAGTGAGTTCATAACCAGCAGATCAATCCTGTTAACACCGTTACTTTTCATGTAAGGTATAACAGTTCTTTGCGCGGAGTTGTACTTATCGTTTGAAGTACCTGCATTTATCATTATTGTTGAGCCGCCGGGCATTTTGATGAGCGTACTGTTTGAAGAACCTGTGTTCAGGTAAGTGATTTCAGCTTCATCGGTCATGCCGGAAACATCTTTCCATACTTTATAATTTAAACCTAATAGCAGAATTACGGCTATTCGCATTTTATAATTACGCAGTTTTAAAGTTAGCAGCAGCACCAGCATAATGTAATACACAATAAACATCATCCAGTCAACAAAATATGTCTGCACAAAGGCAAAATCCAGTCTGGCACAGAATTCAATTAAGCTTATTTGCAGGTATAACAGCATAGAATTGACTGCTCCAAAAACCGATGCAAGCCAGCCGGCAAGCGGCGAAACAAGTACCATTATAAAGCCTATGGCCAGCGATATGTTTGATAGCGGTATTGCGAAAAGATTTGATACCAGAGAAACTATTGAAATTTTTTTGAACATAACTGCAGTTACAGGCAGTGTACCCGCCTGAGCAGCAAGAGTACCAAGGAATAATGTCACTGCAGCCTTTAGTGCTTTTAAAATGTTTTTACTGCTATCTAAATCCTTATACCAGGCAATTGAGTTTATCCATTTGCTGAATATTGGATATATCACAACAATAGATAAGAGTGCAGAAAACGAAAGAATGAAGCCCGCATCAAACAATTGACGTGGATCTATAAATAATATTACCAGCGCAGCAAATGATATTATATTATAGCTGTTCGGTTTTCTTTCAGCCAGTTGCGCTATTAGGAATATTGAGGCCATTATTACTGCCCGTACAATTGATGGAGTATTCCCGGTAAGATCCATGTAAAACAGAAGACAACCGATAGTCAAAAATATCTTAAAGGATTGCCTTACAGGAATGAACAATAGAATCCCCCATATAATTAGCATAACATAAGCGACATTTAATCCGGATACTGCAATAATATGAGCAACTCCCGCGTTAATGAAATTCTCCTTCATTTCCTTTGAGATATTGCTTCTTTCGCCAAGCAGGAGTCCTTTTAGGTACTCCCCTTCTGAGCCGCCAACATTTTCATCAATTACTTTTATTGAATATTGTTTAACTGGGATTATCACATAAGTATGGAATGGATTTTTTTCTTCATGTCCTGCAAGAGAAATATTCTCAAATCCGTACGTGCTGAATACAGCATCAACTCCATGGAGCTTCAAAAACCTTCCATAATCAAATTCGCCAGGATTCCGCGGCGGCGGCAGCGGCTCAACCTTACCTTTTAGTTCAATTACATCACCGTAAGT
>JBHEKV010000016.1:0-8745 GCA_041859235.1 Ignavibacteria bacterium
CAACTCAAACCAAGCCCGTTAGCTTAAGCAAATGGGCAGGTGATATCATTCCCCAAAATGGCGCAGGATATGTCATAATTAAAAATAAACAGTTTTACATCTATCCGCAGGATAACAATGATAATCTTGTTGATACACTGAAGGTGTGGAATACTGATAATAAAAATCTGACCGATGATAAATACCTCCGCTCAGTTGATGAAACGCTGCAGGCTAAACACAGGCTTTTTGAACCATGGAAGTTCAATTATTATGTATCGGAATTAATGAAACTGCTTGAGTGAATATGAAGCATTTTTTATGTCTCCCCCTTACAAAGGGGGAGTGTCCGGCGACTGCCGGACAAGGGGGTCTTACTGCGAGAAAATGCTAATTGCTTTCGTTTCCCTCCAAAGGAGTCCTTCTCCGAAGGAGCAGATTCCCGCGAACAAACCGGAGTGTGTTGCAAAACTCCTTCGGAGGGAAACAGGGGTGGTTGGAGTTTGTTAGTAAAACACCTTCGCAAGGAAAACAGAATCACAGAATTCTGTAACCCCGCCCTTCAGGGCGGGGACAGGGAGAAACTAAAGCACAGGGACTTTAGTCCCTGTCGAATGAATTGACAATTCATAATCATATCGTTTCCCAAACTGGAGTTTGGGAAACAGGGGCTATTGGGGTCTGTTTGTAAAACTCCTTCGGAGGGATACAGAAGAAAAATATCATAAAAAATGATACCACCCCTGCATCAAAAACCTTATGGTTTTTGATGCTGTCCCCTCCTAAAATAGGAGGGGAGCATTAGAAAAAATTATTTTGAATCAATTTAACAAAAATATAATTGATTGTAACCCAATTTGTAATAATAGAATTGTTTTTTCCTGAGAAATTAATATGATAATCACATCAAAAATACTAGCATCACACAAAGAGCTCACCCACGGCATATCAACCAGATTTCCCGATGAGCCGCCGTTTTATAACAATCTAAGCAAACATGTGGGTGATGAACATGATACAGTAATGAAAAACCGCGCGCGGTTTTTCGGGTCGCTGGGTATCGCTGAAACAACACTTATTCACGGAAACCAGGTTCACGCAGATGGCGTATCAATTGTAGCCAAACCCGGGTTGTACCCCAATACCGATGCGCTTATCACCTCGCAAAAAGGACTGAACCTTGTAATATCGGTGGCTGACTGCATGCCTGTTATGATATATGATAAAACAAACGGCGTAATCGCCAATATCCACTCCGGCTGGCGCGGTACGCAGAAAAATATTGCCGGCAAAACTATTTCAATAATGATAACTGATTTTCACTCAAACCCGGCGGAGCTGGTTGTATTTATGGGACCCGCAATAAGTAAACCAAACTTTGAAGTCGATAAAGATGTTGCTGATATGTTCCCCGCTGAATATGTTTCACCAAAGCCAAACAGCGAAGGAAAATTTATTGTTGATACCGGCAAAATGGTTTTAGCAAGCCTGCTTGCAACCGGCGTGCCGGCGAAAAGTATCGAGCAATTCCCCGGCTGCACTTACGATACACCGCATCTTCACTCATACCGCAGAGATAGATCAGGCTCCGGAAGAATGTTTGCTGTATTAGGAATGAAGTAAACCTTACCCCTAACCCGCCTGACTGCCGGTGCCACAAAGTGGCTCCGTTGGAGCAGTTCTCCTGCAAGGAGAGGGGAACAAAACCGAAGAATCTGGATAACCTCTCCCCTCCTGCGTTTTTTGTCCCGAAGGGACTCCTTTGGAGCAGTCCCGCTTTTCTGCTTAGCGGGATCCCTACAAAAATACAGCACAGGGCTGGGGGGTAAGGGAAAAAAGTATAACCTCACCCCTAACCCCTCTCCTGTAAGGAGAAGGGAACAAAACCGAAAAATCTGGAATACCTCTCCCCTCCTGCGTTTTTTGTCCCGAAGGGACTCCTTTGGAGCAGTCCCGCTTTTCTGCTTAGCGGGATCCCTACAAGAATACAGCACAGGGCTGGGGGGTGAGGGAAACAAGTATAACCTCACCCCTAACCCCTCTCCTGTAAGGAGAGGGGAACAAAACCGAAAAATCTGGATAACCTCTCCCCTCCTGCGTTTTTTGTCCCGAAGGGACTCCTTTGGAGCAGTCCCGCTTTTCTGCTTAGCGGGATCCCTACAAAAATACAGCACAGGGCTGGGGGGTGAGGGAAACACAAAGCAGAATTTTCGGGAAACGACACTTCCCCTATGAAAGTCAAAAATAATAAAATTTGATTTAGAACTATATTTTTTCTGAATTTATGATTAGATTTATACAGTAAGCTTCACAATTCTTTCTACGGAGGTTAATTTGAAAAAGCTCTCTTGCTTCACAGCCCTTCTTGTTTTATTATTTTTTATTTCCTTCATCCAAACATCTTACTCGCAGCAAAGCAGGGTATTGGAAGAAACAACAGCGAACCTGCATCCTGATTTTTATATCACCTCACCCGATTTCTATTTTCTGCCGGGCGAACCCATCCCGATAACAATCAGTTCAACTTCAATAAATGTTCCCGCAGAATTTACAATGAGGGTTTACCGGATAAAAGATCCTGAACTGTATTTGACTAAACAGAACCATGTACACAAGTTTTCGGTGATAGGTAAAGACAGCTCAAACCTGATGGAGCTCCTGGAAGAAACTTATTCGGTTAAAAATGTACTTTTGCCCAAACGGATAAAAAATAACGATAAGCTTTGGATGAACCGTGAAATAACCTTCACGCCAAAAAGAAGCGGCGCGTATATTGTTCGTGTAACACATAAGGATAAAATAGCAACCACAGGATTTTTTGTTACAACAATTTCATTGTTAACCCGTTACACAGAAGGCTCCGTGCTTAACTTCACCTGTGAGCGGAAAACAGGAACGCCTGTTGACAGCGTTAAACACAGCCTGTATTTCAACAATAAAAAAGCAGGCGAGCAGTTTTCACCTTACAGCGCGCAGAATTATTATTTCACTGAAAGTGATAAAGAACTCTTCTACCGTAACGGCTATGTAATGCCGCTTATCATCTCACAAAAAAATGATGAGGTCGCTGTATCAGACCCCAATTATTATTTCTACGGCAGGCCGCAGCCATACAGCGCGCTTATTGTTACAAGTCAGCCGGTTTACCGTCCACCGTCTAAAGTTGATTTCAAGATATCACTTCGCGAAATGACGGGCTCCGGTTACGCTGTTTTTGCGTGCAGAAATGCCGTGCTGAGGATAACCGACCCAAAAGGCTCCGCGGTATACTGGAAATACATAACTACCGATAAATTCGGCGGCTTTGCTGATAGCATTAATATCGATAAGGAAGCGCCGCTTGGAAATTATACCATAACAGTTGATATCACTGAAGGCGGCGACTCATTGAGTGATGATAAAACGATATATCAGAGCTTTACACAGACCTTTGGCGTTGAAGAATACAAAAAACCTGAATACAAAGTAGAAGTAAAAACCGATAAGAAGCAGTATTCAGGCGGTGATAAAATAGAAATTGATATTCAGTCAGATTATTATTTCGGCTCACCCGTACCCGATGCCGAAGTAACTTACAATATCTTTAAAAAACCGCTCTACAGGCCCTGGTGGTATTACAGCCAATACAGCTGGTTCTACAAGGATTACTACAGCAAGGTTGGAGATGAAAACAAGTATGATAACTCTCAGAATATCTATTCTGAAAAAGGAAAGCTTGATGAGAACGGTCACTTAAAAGTAACATATAAAATTGATGAGGATTTTAACGAAGGCACAAAAAAGGATCCTTATGAAACGGACTACATTTATATAGTGAACGTACAGGTCGTAGATAAATCACGGGCTGCTGTCACCGCATTGACTGATGTAAATGTAACCCGCTCTGATTACTTTATAAATGCTCATGCCGATAGATCCGTAACACGTCCCGGTGAAATGATAGGGCTGACCGTAAACGCGCGTGATTTTTCAGATAAGCCGGTTGAGGCAAACTATACCGTTTCTGTTTACCGCGTTGTTTATGAAAAGAAAGTAAAAGTAAAGTCTTACCTTACAACACTTTCCGGTAAAACATCATACCTAGGCGATGATGTGCTGTTCATTCCCACAGAACCTGAAGGTTACTACGAAATTGAAGTAACTTCTTTTGATTCAAAGAACACAAAACTCACAGCTATGACGGGATGTTTTGTATCAGCGGGTAAAATGAGCTGGTGGGAGCGCGATGAAGCGACTATCAGCGTTCTCCCTGAAAAAGATACATACTTCCCCGGTGATACGGCGGTAATATTTGTTGAAACTCCGCATGATACGGATATCACACTCCTGGTTGATGCCTGCAATAAAAGCGTTGTGTATTACAGCGTACAGCATATCTCCGGCGGAGCGGCTTATTTAAAAATACCCATCACTGATATATCCGCTCCTAATGTTTATATTCACGTATCCTATATATACAAGGGCGTTTTATACACAAACACTAAACCCGTTGCGGTCATTCCCCGCAATAAATTCCTTGATGTAACATTAACTTCTGATAAAACTATTTTTAAACCGCAGGAAGAAGGCGAAATTACCGTTACTGTTAAGAATTCGCTTGGAATGCCCGTCAAAAATTCAGAAGTAACGCTAGGCATCATTGATGAAAGCGTTTACGCAATTGCCCCTGATAACATCAAAGATGTTCGCAGCATTTTCTACGCGCCCGTGGCGGAGCTGACCTCGCTTAATTACAGCAGGAGGTATATCCAGGGAAACCAAAATCACTCATATTTTCCCTTGTTGTTTGAAATGTACAATGCACGCTCGGGCGATAATAAAATGTCTTTTGTTAACACAGAAATATACAGCGAAACCGGTGAGAAGTTCTACAATGCGGGAATACTGATTGGCGGCAAATACCTTGCGGGATATACAAACAGTGAAGGCAAACTTAACTTCTCGCTGCCTGAAGGCGAGTATGATGTTTCTGTGATTTACCAAAACAGAGTTTTGGAAGGGGTTTATAAAATTAAGTTCAGTCAGTCTGGACCCAACCTGCTGCAGATGAAAATAACCACTGAAAAAGTCCTTTTTGCTGAGCTAAACAAGAATTTACTCATTACTTCAAGTGAAAAGAGCGGAAAGGGCAGCATTTACGGTATAGTTGTTGACGATAAAGGTGACAGACTAATCGGCGCAAGAATTGAATTGAAGGGCACAAACTTCAGAACCGGAACAGACGAAAAAGGAGAATTTGTTTTCTTTAATCTGCCCCCGGGCAAGTATGATCTTAAGTGTACATATGTCGGTTTCAATTCCGCAATTATTAAGGGTGTAGTTGTGGAAAACAACAAACCTGAACTGGTTGAGCTCAGACTCTCTACAGGAGGTGTGGTTGTAGATACTACTGTAATATTATTTGAAAGAAAAACCATAGATAACAGCTCTGGCAAAATTATCAGTTCTGAATTCATCGATAACACAGGCATAAGAGGGATTGAAAACATTGTATCAAAAACCAGTGGAGTGGTTTTGGATGAAAACGGGCAGGAAATCAATATTCGCAACGGCAGAACCAAAGAAACACAGATAATTATTGACGGGGTTATTACTGATGGATTTTCTGCTGAGTATGGAGATATTTTAAGCGGAGTAGTTAATATCACCGAAAAGAAAAATAAATTCGTTGAAGCCGTAACACGCAGTGAATTCAAAGATGCAGCTTTGTGGATGCCTGCAGTCTATACCGATGAGAACGGTATTGCGAAAGTTAAAGTCAAATTCCCGGATAACCTTACTACATGGCGCGTGACCGCAAGGGTACTAACGGATAAAACTGATGCGGGACAGAGTTCATATACAGTCACTTCGCGCAAGGATCTTATTATAAGAGTAGAAACTCCCCGCTTCTTTCAGCAAAACGACGAAGTAACGGTCTCAACAATTGTTCATAACTACCTTGATGAAGAAAAGACCGCTAAGGTCACAATGAAGCTTGATAACCTTACACTGATTGGCAATGAATCAGGTGAGCAGCTTATTACGCTTGGCAAAAACGAGGAAAAAAGGGTTGATTGGCTTGTGAAAGTAAATAATCCCCTTGGTATTGGCAATGTATTGGCTTCGGCATTGACCAATGAAGAATCCGACGCGATGCAGCAGCTTGTTCCCCTGCAGCCGTTCGGCTTAAAGGTGCAAACTAATTCAGCGTTTGATATGTCCAAAACTTCGGGCAGTATTACCAAAACATTTCCAATCCCCGAAGGAACCGATCTCAAAAGCGTGCACCTGCAGTTGGGGCTCTCGCCCTCGGTTGCTTCATCAATCCTCGGAAGTATGGATTATCTTATTGGCTATCCCTACGGGTGCATTGAGCAGACCATGAGCCGTTTTATGCCGACTGTAATAACTGCAGGTACTTTAAAAGAGCTCGGCGCGCCTGATGACCCGTATTTTACCCAACAGGTGCCAAAAATGCTGCAGAAAGGATTGAGCAAAATATACTCACTGCAGAAAAATGACGGCGGATGGGGATGGTGGCCAAATTCAGGCTCAGATCCTTACATGAGCGCCTACGTGCTTTACAGCCTTAAGCTTGCTGCAGGTGACAGTATAAAAATTAAGAGTAAAGTTCTGAATAAAGGAGTACAATACATTTCCGGCGCGCTGGGAAACAAAAAGCTTGAACCAACTACCAGGGCTTATATTACTTTTGTGCTTTCCGGTTTTCCGCAGTCACCCCAAAATACAAAGTTACTTAACAAACAGTTTGAGCTTCTCGCGAAAAAAGATCTCTCAAGTCTTGCAATGGCAATGCTCTCGATAGCGGCAGGCAATATGATAAAGACGGGCACGCAGCAAAAGTACATTAACTCCGTGATGCGGGAAGTAAATTATGTTGATGACGATAAAGCTTTCTGGAAGTCAAAAATTAAGCGGTATGACTGGCAAAATGATGAGATAATAACTACTGCTATGGTACTAAAGGCGCTGCTTGCTGATCCTTCAAGCAGAAAAGAGAACAAAGATATGATAGAAAAGACCGTTAACTGGATGCTGGCAATTAAGCGCGGGAACTCATGGGGTAATACTTTGCAGAATGCGTTTATTGTATATTCACTCACCGGCTACCTTAAAGCATACAGCGAGCTTGAGCCTGATTATGATATTAAAATATCAGTTAACGGAAAAGAAGCGGCAAATAAGCATATCACCAAGGATGATATCTTTAAAAAGGAAAACAGGTTCATTATCAGCGGTGAGCTTTTGCGCACGGGTGATAACGAAATTAAGATAGAAAAATCAGGCGCGGGGAAAAGTTATTTTAACACTTCACTTATCTACTACGAAAAAGAAAGCAAAAAAGAGATCAGCTCTACATATAACGGCTTTGATATTGAACGGGAGTATTATGAGCTTAAGAAAGTATTTGACCCGAAGAAAAAAATATATACTTATCAGAAAAAGGAGTTCAAAGGTACCGTAACTTCAGGCAGTGAGCTTCTTGTGAAGGTGAAGGTATATCCCAAAGATGCCCAAAATGAATACTTTATGCTTGATGAACCTATACCGGCCGGGTGTGAGTTCATAAAGGAAGACTGGGCATATCCTATAGAAAATGAAAACAGCTACAACGGCAGAACAAAAGGACTTTGGAACTGGTGGTATTCTGATGTTGATATCAGGGATAACAGGATAGTGTTCTTTGCTTCATCAATGGTACAGCAGGGGTATGAATTTTCGTACCTGCTTCGCGCGCAGATCCCGGGCACTTATAACGTTATGCCGTCAAAAGGTATGCTTATGTATTACCCGGATTATAACGGCTCGGGTGAAAACTACCTGATGAAAATTAAAGATAAACAATAAATGCGTTATTAAAACAAGTTCAGACCCCCTCCCGGCTCCGCCGTACTCCCCCTTGGTAAGGGGGAGACAACAAGAGAAGGATTTTCGCTTTTAAGTCCCCTCCTTACGAAGGAGGGGATTTAGGCCGAAGGACCGGCTCCGACGCGTGGTGGTCTTACATGGGATTTAGGCCGAAGGACTGGCTCCGACGCGTGGAGGTCTTAAAGAAAGGATTTAAAAGGAGAGAATAACACGGGCAAAATTTTCAACAGAGAGCAGGATAACGAAAAAAGGAAAATGCTTCGGAATAACTTGACAAAAGCTGAAGCTATCCTGTGGCGAGAATTAAAAAACAAAAAGTTGCCCGGCTTTAAATTCCGCAGACAATATGGAATTGGAGCTTATGTCGTTGATTTCTACTGTACTGAATTAAATTTGGCAGTTGAAGTTGAGGGAGTAACCCACTCAACTGATGAAGAAAGAGAATACGATTCACGAAGAGAGTCAGATATAGGACAACTGGGAATACAACTCTTAGGTTTTACAAATCCTGAAATTTACGAAGACCTTCATAATGTGTTAGAAAAGATCAAAACAAAGGTCACAGAAATCCTCCCTGCAGTTTCTTAAAATCATCCACAACAATAATTTTGTTTCGCACAAAATAGTTTTCTCTATACTCTGCTTTTATATTTTAGTTCTTTAAAATCTATAATAATCTCTGTGCCAACTTTATTATTTATCACGGCTTCGCCATCAAGCTGTGCCGCAAGGCTGGTAAGCAGTGTCATACCAAGAGAGTTGGATGTGCCCGGGTCAAAATCAGCGGGCAGTCCTTTGCCGTTATCTTTTATAGTAAGCCTGTAGCATGTATTACGTTGTGTGTCTTTTATGATATTGTTATCATTCTTCTCACAGTATTCCAGCATAATCTTA
>JBHEKV010000001.1:0-6755 GCA_041859235.1 Ignavibacteria bacterium
AAGAAACAAAAGCTATTGCATGGGATGAAAATCTGGAGCTCGATGTGAATAATCTTTACCTGAAGTTAGTTGGCAAAAGTTTTGATGAGTGGAAAAATGAAAATTTAGAATATGCCTCAAATAAGTAGGTTTTTTGGAATAATAATTTCAATGTACTTTGGTGATCACAATCCTCCGCATTTCCATGCTAAGTACGGTGAATCTGAAGTTCTTATTTCTTTGGAGGATTTTTCTATAATTGAAGGTAAATTTCCGCAAAGAGCTTTGAGCATGGTAATAGAATGGGCCGCGCTTCATAAAAGAGAATTAGAAACGAATTGGCAATTAGTATCTGAATACAAATTACCCGAAAAAATTGAACCCCTTTCCTAAATGCAGACAACAATCACAAATTCCGTAGAAATCGCAGCGGATTTCATCAAAAAGGGTGAAGTTGCGGCTTTCCCGACCGAAACCGTTTACGGTATTGGCGCTAATGCCTATGATGAAAAAGCAGTGCGGAAGATATTCAAAGCCAAAGGCAGACCCGCTGATAATCCGTTAATTGTTCACGTTGCCCGAAAGAAAGATATTGCAGTTCTTGCAAGTGTTATAACACCTTCGGCAAAAAAGATCATCAGTGAGTTTTTCCCGGGACCTGTTACTGTAATACTGAAAAAAAATGAGATAGTGCCTGATATTGTTACGGCCTCGCTTGATACGATAGCTATCAGAATGCCCGCTTCACAAATTGCCCGTGAGCTTATTAAACTTTCGGGAGTGCCGATTGCCGCGCCAAGCGCGAACCTCTCGGGTTCGCCTTCGCCTACAAATTTCATTCACGTGTTAAGGGATATGAGGAACAAAATTCCCTGTGTGTTAGTTGGCCCCTCCGCAAAATACGGACTCGAATCAACAGTAATTGACTGTACCGGTACGTTCCCTGTGATACTCAGACCCGGCAGCATAACGCTTGAGCAGATAAAGAAGCTGGATAAGAATGTAGTATACCAAAAGAGGGTAGGAAAGATTAAGAGTCCGGGACAGAAGTATAAACATTACAGCCCTGAAGCAAAAGTTAAGCTTGTGAAACGTGAAACGTCAAACGTGAAACGTGTTAAAGAAGCATTTATTGGGTTGAGTAAAAAATCTGCAAAGGGTTTTGAGCATGTTAAAATTTGCAGATCAGTTGAAGAGTATGCGAAAAATGTGTTTTCATTCTTCAGGGAGTGTGATGAATTGGGAATAAAAACCATCTACTGTGAAGAAGTACATGAAAAGGGTATAGGGGCTGCGATTATGAACAGGCTTAGAAAGGCAAAGGGATAGTAATTTGTATGTCCGAACGCTGTTCGGACTATATGTAATCGATGCAAGTACCCGAAACAGCGTTTCGGGTTACAATTACTCTGTGTACCATCTTCTTATCACAAATCTTGAGCCTTGCGAAGAATTATAATCATTCACCGGAGTTCGGGAGCTCATCAGATCACTCAGCGTTTCAACGAGGTCAAGTTTTATAACGCCGCCTTTGGATAAGCTGCTTTGTATAGATGTCTTCTCATCATAAACATAAATCACGTGACCGTTCCAAACTATCATATCAAGCGGTTTGAGCTTTGCTGCTATTTCCTCTGCGCTAAGTCCTTCAATTTCTACGGCTGTGCCGTATTCAACAAGCTTGCTTGTGTTGCGCGGGGTGAATCCGCCATTCGCTTCATACATCAACCCTGAACAGTCACATCCTGTTAGCATCCATTCATTTTTTACCCCATCGGTAATATCGCCTTTAGGTTGGTAGAACTCAATAAGTTTTCTTATTCCATCGTTATAGTTTCCGCCCCAGCAATAACGGTTGCCAACAACCTTATCCAATACTCTATATATATCCTCTTTTTTTGGGAGCGCAACAAATCGTTCACCTGGTCTGGATTTTTTAAGCTCAACAAAACGGCTGTCAATAAATAGTTCACTGCCGTATTCATATTCTTTACACTCAACCTTAAAAATCTTGTAAGATCCGTGGTCAAACTCACCCAGAAGTTCAAACACTGTTCCGGGCAGAGCAATGAATTCCATTTCGCGTATGAGTCCGGAATTATCTGTCTTAACGGTCATGCCGTCGTTTCCGCCGAATATGGCTTCAAAATCAGGGGAATTAAGTACAGGAGTTGGTTCTTTGGCAACCGCATAATAGAAATCCTGGGAAAAAACGCTCAAAGTCGTCATAAGTACTGTTAAAGTGAGTATAATTATTTTCATTTTCTGCAAAATATAGATATTTTATCAATCTTCAAACATAGTTAATACATTTTTTAATCAATTTACTGCATAAAAGTTTCAGAACTTATGAAATTCTCACCCCTTTAAAATTAGTTATTTTATTACTATTTTTGTGATTATTCTATAAAATTTCAAAGTCTCAAACAGGAGGACAATAAATGTCAGTAGACGTAGAAGCTCAGATAAAAGACGCAATAGTAGAAAAATTAGGCGTTGAAGAATCAAAAGTTACACCAAATGCTTCATTCATAAATGATCTTGGTGCAGATTCACTTGATACTGTAGAGCTCATTATGGAGCTTGAAAACCGTTTTAACATACAGATCCCCGATGAAGACCAGGAAAAGATCCAGACTGTTGGAGATGCTGTAAACTACGTAAAATCAAAAGTTGCTTAAGATCTTTTTGAGCGATTTTATTTAAAGATCATTCAATTTCTATAATGGAAAAAAAGCGTGTTGTTATAACCGGACTTGGTGTGGTATCACCTGTTGGTAACACTGTTGCTGATTTCTGGGATAATATAGTTGCGGGAAAAAGCGGTGCAGGACCTATTACTTACTTTGATACTGAACACTTTGATACAAAGTTTGCCTGCGAGGTGAAGAATTTCGATCCGTTGAATTACATGGATAGGAAACTTTCTTCACGTGTAGATCCATTTACTCAATTCGCACTTGCGGCTTCACAGATGGCTTTCAAGGATTCAGGGCTTGATATGTCCAAGGTCGATCCTTACAGGGTTGGCGTTGTATACGGCTCAGGTATCGGTGGCATGTGGACCTATGACAAGGAACAGAGAAAACTCTACGATAAGAACGGTGACCCCGACAGGATAAGTCCGTTCTTTATCCCGATGTTGATTGCGGATATTGCTGCAGGCAGAATTTCTATGATGTTCGGTTTAAAAGGACCCAACTACGCGACTATTTCAGCATGTACAACTTCAGCACACTCAATTGCAGACTCCGTTATGTTAATTCAGCGCGGAAATGCTGATGTAATGGTTACCGGCGGCTCAGAGGCAGTAATCTGCCCGATGGGAGTTGGCGGATTCAACGCAATGAAAGCGCTTTCAACCCGTAACGATGCTCCCGAAAAAGCATCGCGTCCGTTTGAAAAGAACAGGGATGGCTTTGTAATGGGAGAAGGCGGCGCGACTCTCATTCTTGAAGAACTTGAATTTGCAAAAGCCCGCGGCGCGAATATTTACGCTGAAATTGCAGGTATCGGTATGACAGCAGATGCGCATCATATCACAGAACCCGCACCCGAAGGTGAAGGCGTGGCCGAGGCTATGAGAATTGCTATAAAAGACGCGGGAATGTCACCGAATGATATTGATTGTGTAAATGCACATGGTACTTCAACGTATTATAATGATAAGAATGAAACTGCCGCTATTAAAAGTGTTTTCGGCAAGCACGCCTACGATATCCCGGTTCATTCTATAAAGAGTATGTTGGGCCACTTGCTTGGCGCTGCCGGTGCAGTAGAATCCATTGCGTCAGTTCTTACAATTAATAAGGGTGTGGTTCCCCCGACAATAAATTATGATACACCTGACCCTGAACTTGATCTGAATTATGTGCCAAACAAAGCGATCAAAAAAGAGATCAATACAGTAATGTCTGATAATTCCGGTTTTGGCGGTCATAACACTGCGCTGGTATTCAAGAAATACACTGAATAAAAGTACAAAGAAAAAGCGTACTTATAAGCAAAGGAAAAGAGAATTTTTTACGAATAGGATAATATGTTCGGCATATTAAAAACCCTCAGGAAATTTGTACCTGTTTTAAAAAGGCGCAAAGAGGAAGATGATATATATTCCGCTATCGCCTCCTTCGATTTTAAGACCTTCCAGGCGAGTATTGACTACCAGATAATCCATAAGAATTTTTTTATTAATGCCTTAACGCACAGGTCATTTCTTAAATCAAAAGGTACCAACGGCGTTAAACTTGCAAGCAACGAAAGGCTTGAGTATCTTGGTGATGCCGTGCTTGATTCTGTTGTTGCCGAATACCTCTACAAGAATTTCCCTGATTCAGAAGAAGGCGACTTAACCAAGTACCGTTCAGTGCTGGTGAACCAGCGCTTCCTTGCTGAGCGGGCAAAAGTAATTCACCTGCAAAGCTTTTTACTTGCCGCGCCAACAGCGTTAAAATCCATTGAAGATGGCTACGATACGATACTGTCTGATGCATATGAAGCATTAGTCGGAGCGATATTTCTTGATAGAGGATATGATGCTGCTAAGGATTTCCTTAATAACCAGATATTTAGAAAGCTGGATGTAAAGTGGCTGAACCAATTTGATGAGAACTATAAAAGCAAACTCCTTGAATATACACAGGCGAACACAGATTACATTCCTGAATACAAAGTTATTAATCAGGAAGGTCCCGAACACAATAAGCTGTTTACAGTTGAAGTACAGATAAATCAGCGCGCGCTTGGTATTGGCAAGGGCAGGACCAAAAAAACCGCTGAGCAGGAAGCCGCCAGCAACGCCTTGAAGAACCTTGACGTAATTGAAAAAATGGGATTGAAGAAAAAGAAAAAAGGTACATAAAAAATAAGTTTTTCTATTTTACAATTTTTACACAAATCAAAACATACTACTAAAACTCACCTCTTCTGGATAAAAAAATGCATACTTTCGTTAACAGACACATTGGACCAACAGAGCATGAAGTAAAACAAATGCTTGATGTTATTGGCGCTGCATCGGCAGATGACCTGATGAACCAGATCGTTCCGCCTGCTATCAGATTAAAGAATGAATTGAAGTTAAACCCTGCTTTAAGTGAACAGGAACTGCTTCAGCATCTGCATGAACTGGCATTAAAAAATAAAATTTACCGCTCCTATATTGGATATGGTTATTACGGCACCTTCACGCCGGCAGTAATACTGCGCAATATCATGGAAAATCCCGGCTGGTACACGCAATACACGCCATACCAGGCGGAAATATCACAAGGCAGACTTGAAGCTTTGCTGAATTACCAGACAATGGTGATCGATCTTACCGGGCTTCCGGTGGCAAATGCTTCATTGCTTGATGAAGGTACAGCTGCCGCAGAAGCAATGCACGTCCTTTTTGCCGCAAGAAAACCCGAAAAGAAGAACGCGAATAAATTTTTAGTTTCAAATGAATGCCTTGCGCAGACAATTGACGTTTTAAGAACACGCACAGAACCTATTGGAGTTGAGCTTGTTGTAGGTGATATAAATACCACAGAACTTACCGATGGCATCTTCGGTTTGCTTGTTCAATATCCGACAGCTGATGGTGAAGTGAATGACTATAAGGCTTTGTTTGATAAAGCTCACGCAAAAGGAATTTATTGCGTGGCCGCTGCTGACATAATGAGCCTTGTATTACTTACACCACCGGGTGAATTTGGCGCTGATATTGCGGTGGGTTCAACACAAAGATTCGGTGTGCCAATGGGATACGGCGGACCCCATGCAGCATACTTTGCCTGCAAAGATGATTTCCGCAGAATTATGCCGGGAAGGATTATCGGCGTATCTATTGATAGACTTGGTAACCGCGCTTACAGAATGGCATTGCAGACCCGTGAACAGCATATCCGCAGGGAAAAAGCTACAAGTAATATCTGTACTGCACAAGTACTTTTGGCTATTATGGCGGGAATGTATGCGGTGTATCATGGACCCGTTGGAATAAAGGTCATAGCTGAAAGAATCCATAGCCTGGCAGCAATTCTAAACAATGGATTAAAACAGGCTGGTATCAGGCAGGAAAATAAATTTTTCTTTGATACATTAAAGATCGATACCGGCTCAGCAGAAAAATTGAATGAACTTAGAAAGAAATTTGAAACAGCAAAAATAAATCTCAGGTATTTTGGTGAGAAATTTATCGGAATATCACTTGATGAAACTACAACCGAAAAGGATGTGAATGAAATACTGAATATTTTCGGATGTAAAGTAACTGCATCATCATCAAACGGAGCGTCACTCCCGGAGAATTTAAAACGTACATCCAAGTTTCTGCAGAATCCTGTATTTAATGTGCATCACAGTGAAACTGAAATGCTGCGATACATGAAAAAACTGGAAAACAAGGACCTCTCGCTGAATATGTCGATGATACCATTAGGTTCATGCACTATGAAACTTAACGCTACAACAGAAATGATCCCCGTGACATGGCCGGAGTTTGGTACACTTCATCCGTTCATACCGGTGGAGCAGGCTGAGGGCTACTCAGAGCTGTTTAAGGGACTTGAAACCGCGCTTGCAGAAATTACAGATCTTCCCGCAGTATCTCTGCAGCCCAATTCAGGCGCACAGGGTGAGTATACAGGTTTAATGGTTATCCGCGCTTACCAAAGGTCAGTTGGTGAAGGACACAGGAATGTTGTTATCATTCCTGCATCCGCGCACGGCACAAACCCCGCAAGCGCAGTAATGGCAGGCTTAAAGGTCGTTGTAGTTAAAACAATGGAGCA
>JBHEKV010000178.1:0-5244 GCA_041859235.1 Ignavibacteria bacterium
TTAATAATTTCATTGCCAGCAAATAAAAGCCAATTAATATGACTAATGTAATAACTAAATCCCAATAAGTTAACTCTTCACCTGTATTTTTAACATAAATATTACCTAACACATAAATTATTGGAATTATCACTAGTATCAGTATCAGTTTTACTGTTTCTTTCATTTGGATTATATAAATTTAAAAGTAAAAATTTATAGATAAATATTAGAATCCAAATATAACAAATTGCAAAGGAAAGTAATATATCTATCATTATTTGGGAAAATATGTATCTTTTATATTTTTTCTAATAGACGTTTTAACTATATTTGTAAGATTATCGAAATTTTTCACATGCCCTCGCAAGATCACGATGAAATCGTGATGAAGTCACGCCAAAGGCGTGATAGCTCAGTAGGATATATGCCCTCGTAGCTCAGTAGGATAGAGCGTCGGTTTCCTAAACCGCAGGCCACAGGTTCGACTCCTGTCGAGGGTACAAAGAAGCAAAATGCCAAAGCCAAAATTCCAAATGCTAAATTTTGGAGTGTTTGGCTTTTAAATTTTTTCAATTGACAAATAAAGTTGCGTTAATTACCGGCGGGGTTCACAGATTGGGCAGGCAAATATCACTTTACCTTGCTTCAAAAGGGTATGATCTTGCGGTGATATACAACTCCAGCTCACCCGCGGAAATTAAACGCACATCAGCGCTGCTTAATGCCTTCGGAATAAAATATAAGCTGTACAAATGTGACCTGAAGAACATTAAACAGGTTAAAAAAACAATCGATAAGATCGGCAGTGACTTCAAAAAAATAGATGTGCTTGTAAATAATTCAGGTGTAATTAAAAAAATAGATCTTTTTGATATTACAGAAAAACTTTTTGATGATACAATATCCGTGAATCTGAAAGCCCCTTTATTTGTTTCGCAATTTGCTGTAAAGTACCTGAATAAATCCAAAGCTCCCGTAATAATTAATATTGCATCCCTTGGGGGATTGCAGAACTGGAGCGGGTTTATTCCATACAGCCTTTCCAAAACAGGAGCGGTAAAATTAACTTATCTGCTTGCGCGCAGACTTGCTCCTAAGATCCGCGTAAACGCTATTGCTCCGGGTACAATTATCATTGATGGCGAAGAAAAGGGAACTCCGGCTAAGACCGATGTTTCAAAGATTCCCCTTAAAAAATACGGCTCACCCGCTGATATAATTAACGCAGTTGAGTTTATTCTGGAGTGCAGCTATCTAACCGGTCACGTGATACCTGTTGATGGCGGGAGAATGCTTAACAGTTGACCTTCCTCCTTCGGAGTAAGGTTTCGTCCGGTAAACCGGACTCAACAATTAACCTTCCTCCTGCGGAGTAAGGTTTCGCCCGGTAAACCGGGCTCAACAATTAGTAATTTGAATCTTAAATAATTTTAGTAGAAAATAATAATAAGTAAAACATGCTTAAAAAGGCGCCAAAAGCATATAGTGATGAAAAGTTTTTAAAGAGTCCCGCGGCAAGATCGCTTAGGATAGTTGCTGAATACATGGAGCCGCAGTACCGCTTCCGCAGGGAAAATGTGCGTGATACAATTGTATTCTATGGGTCTGCGCGGCTATTACCCAGAGCCGAAGCCAGAAAACGGCTTAAGGCATTAACCCAGCTTAAAAATCCAAGCATGCAGCGCGTTATTGATGCTGAAGTTGATCTGGAAATGTCGCGTTACTATGAAGATACAGTAAAGCTTTCCAAAATGCTCACTGAGTGGTCAATTAAACAGGAGCCCGGCAACAGGTTTGTTGTTTGTTCCGGCGGTGGACCCGGAATCATGGAAGCATCCAACAGGGGAGCAAAGAAAGCAGGCGGAAAATCAATTGGACTTAATATCAGTCTGCCATTTGAACAAAACCCGAATCCGTACATAACTCCATCACTTAATTTTGAATTCCATTACTTCTTCATGCGCAAATTCTGGTTCGCCTATCTTGCAAAAGCGCTTATTATCATGCCGGGGGGATTCGGTACTCTGGATGAGCTGTTCGAACTCCTTACGCTCATACAGACCAAGAAGATCCGCAAGAAAATGCCTATTGTAATTTATGACAGAAAATTCTGGAATAACATTATTAATCTGGAAGAGCTTGCAAACAAACGGCTTATAGATAGGGAAGATCTTAAATTATTCAATGTAGTTGATACCGTAGAAGAAGCGTTCGATTTCCTTAAAAATGAGCTCTGCAAACATTATCTGCAGAAACCAGACAGTCTCTTTAACCAAAAAGCAAGTGTTACACCAAAAGAAAAAAGAAAATTAAAGAAAAGAATTAAAGAAAGTTAAAAGTACATTTAGAAGCATAACATAAATACTACTATATATGATAATCAGTATGACGGGCTTCGGGAAAGCATCCAAAAGCCTGAAGAAAATAAAAGTAAGCGCGGAATTAAGAAGCATAAACAGCAAGTATCTCGAAGTATCATGCCGTCTGCCGATGGTATTTTCTGATAAAGAATCAGATATCAGAGAGCTTATCAGCCAGAAAATTTCCCGCGGAAAAATATCAGTTCAGCTTTCAATTGAAAAAAATTCTGTAAGTGAAGTAACTCTCCAGGTAAAACCCGAAGCGGTTAAGGAGTATCACAAACTGCTGACAGGCATTAAAAAAACTACGGGTATAAAAGAAGAGATAAAGCTTGAACATATCCTTAAATTTTCCGAGATCTTTAAAGGTGATAACAATGATGACCTGGCGGAATTCTGGAATGACATTAAAAAAATCATAACTGCCGCAGTAAACGATCTTGTTGTTATGAAAGCCAGGGAGGGAAAAGTACTTGAAAAGGATATTCTCACAAGGCTCAGCTCAATAGAAAAGAAGCTTGATACAGTTGTGAAGCTTTCAGTAAACAATGTTGCTGAAACCAAGAAGAAAATGATGGATAAGGTAAATAATCTTATCAACGAAGCAAATATACAGGCTGATAACAACAGGCTTGAATACGAGCTTATTATGATAAGCGACAGACTTGATATCACCGAAGAAGTGATAAGGGCAAAGTCACATATTAATTATTTCAGGAATAACGTTAAACAGAAAGAGCTTTCCGGCCGCAGGCTGAACTTCCTGGTGCAGGAAATAAACAGGGAGATCAATACAATTGCTTCGAAATCAAACAGTTCTTCGATTTCTCAGTTTGTTGTTGAAATGAAAGAGGAGCTGGAAAAGATCAAAGAACAATTGCAGAATATTGAATAAATTTGATGAAAATAAGGATTTCAAAGGCAGTTTAATCGACTTTTAATAAACCAAAAAAATCACGATATTTAAGATTACGTTAATATGCTCTTTGTAATTTGCGCATCAAGCGGAGCCGGTAAGACAACAATTATCAAGGAATTATTTAAGAAATTCCCCAAAATCAGTTTTTCAGTATCCGCCACCACAAGGAAAAAGAGACCCAATGAAACAGACGGAAAAGATTATCATTTCATTTCATTGGATGAATTCAATGCAAGGAAAGCAAATAACGAGTTCATTGAAACCGAAGAAGTGCACGGTAACTTTTACGGCACTCTGAAAAAAGAAGTTGAGCCTTACCTTAACAGCAAAGATATCATGATACTGGATGTTGATGTAAAAGGTGCGCTCAATATTAAAGCTCTTTATCCCGAAGCTGTTACAGTTTTTATTGATGTACCGTACGAAGTGCTTGTAAGCAGGCTTAAGAACCGTAATACAGAAACAGAAGCAGAAATAGAAAGACGCACTTCAAGGATAAAAATGGAAGCTGAACTGAAGCATAAGTTCGATTTCATTGTAGATAACAGCGCGGGGATTGATAAAGCAGTTAGTGAAACAGAAAAAATAATAAATAAATATATAGCTTAAGGAGAAGTAAAATGAAAATAACCCCTCTTGAAATTGAAGAAGTTGAATCTAAAGCAGGGAATATCTACGAAGCTGTTGTTGTTGCCGCAAAACGCGCAAGACAGATAAACGACGAGCAGAAGCTTGAATACAACCAGCGTGTTGAGCCTCTTATTAAAGCTGATGATGACAGTGATGATACTGTTGTAAGCAAAGATAAGATGAATATCAGCGTTGAGTTTGAACACAGGCCTAAGACAACTGAATCAGGTCTTAATGAGCTGCTCGCAGACGGCCTTGAATTCAGAATAAGGAACGAAAACCCCGAAGATTAATTTTTGTTTATACCGCTTGCACTCACCGGGATCGGATTCCGGCACAGGTGTAAATACCAGATCACACACAAAACGTGGAATTATTAGGAAAGAAAATATTACTTGGTATCTCAGGCGGTATTGCAGCGTATAAATGCTGTGAGCTTGTAAGATTATATAAAAAAAGCGGAGCGGAAGTCAAAGTAATAATGACGCCCTCCGCTTTAAATTTTGTATCACCCGTAACCCTTTCAGCGCTTTCAGGAAATGAAGTAATGATAAACATGTTCCCTGAAGTTCACCCCAACTCCTCAGAAACTGTCGAGACCAAAACATGGCATATTTATACCGGTATGTGGGCCGACGTATTTGTAATTGCGCCCGCAACTGCAAACACAATTGCAAAAATAGTTCACGGTAAAAGTGATAATTTTCTTACTGCTACAGTGCTTTCTGCGCGTTCGCCCGTGCTGATATCACCCGCAATGGATGAAGATATGTACCTGAATGAAGCGACTTCAAAGAATGTTTCTGCCTTAAGAGAACTTGGTTACTGGGTAATTGAACCTGAATCAGGTGAGCTGGCAAGCGGTTTAAGCGGTGTTGGCAGACTCCCCGAACCTGAAACAATATACCGTCACACAGTAAAATTACTTTCAGGAGCCAAAAAAGATCTTGAAGGTAAGAGAATACTTATTACAGCAGGACCCACTTATGAACCAATTGATGATGTTAGATTTTTAGGTAATAACTCAAGCGGTAAAATGGGCTTCAGCCTGGCAAACGCTGCTTCTCAGCGCGGAGCGGAGGTGATACTTATCGCGGGACCCACAATGCTCCGCACTCCCCGTAATGTTACAAGAGTTGATATTAACACCGCTGAAGAAATGTTTAATGCTGTTAAGGATAACTTAAAGGGTAAAGATGTAATAATTATGTCAGCCGCCGTTGCTGATTATAAACCTAAATCAATTGTGCAGGGAAAGATCAAAAAATCTGCCGGTAATATGACAATTGAAACTGAAAAGACAGTTGATATACTTGAATTCCTTGGTAAAAATAAATCAAATTATAAACTGGT
>JBHEKV010000029.1:0-5008 GCA_041859235.1 Ignavibacteria bacterium
CAGATGGACAAATCCCTGGAAAGATTACAGTATGATAGAAATTACCATGTATAATATGCGGCATGTTATGCATCATACGGGTCAGATGAATATGATGCTTGGCAGAATAAGCCATGACTTGCCGGTATGGGTATCGCAAACGAAAATTAACCTATAACCTGAATGATGATACTCCAAATTGAGCACCCGGTTCCAAGTTTTGAAGGCTGGAAAAAAGCTTTTGACAGCGATCCAATGAAACGGCAATTATCCGGCGTGAAAAGCTACAGGATATCCACACCTGTTGATGACAAGAGTTATGTGCTGATTGAATTAACATTTGAGGATAAAGAAAAAGCTGAGGCTATGCTTAAGGGATTACAGAATTTATGGAAACAGGTTGAAGGCAAAGTTATTGGCGCTCAAAAAGCTAGGATTATTGAAGTAATTGAACAGAAAACTTACTGATCAATAACTGAACTCATCATCCTTCTTCGGGTTCTTTGATTTTTCAAGGGCATCAAGGAACATTATTATGCGGTGATTCAGGCTATCCAATAATTCGATCACTATCCCGAAGCTGAGGTAAAGCATACCCGATACAATTGATGAGAGTATGATCGCTCCGCCTGCTACGATCTTAATCAGGTAAACCTGTTCCATGTACGGATTTGGCGCGCCCTTTAAACTGGCATAAAGACTCAATGCATCAGAAATTACATATATACCGGCAATGATGCCGATAAAGATGGTTACAAATCCCAATATTTTTAGTAGTGTTTGCATGTTATGCCTTTAGTGTTATTACAAAGATAATAAAAAAAATGTATTTTAATGCTCTTTGAAGCAAGATTCCTGCTTGTCTGCCTGAACTGCCGTTACGGCAGGCAGGCGCATGAATGACATTTTTAGATTAATATTTATAAAATCCCTGTTTGGTTTTTCTGCCAAGCAGACCTGAGTCAACCATCTTTTGCTGTATGGGACTTGGTTTATACTTCTGGTCATAAAAGAAAGCTTCATAAACTGATTTAGTTACAGAAAGATTTATATCAATGCCGATCAGATCCATTAATTCAAACGGACCCATTGCGAAGCCGCCTTCCTCCTTCATGATCGTATCGATAAATTCAGCGCTGAGGTTTTCTTCACCCATAACTTTTAATGATTCACCATAAAACGCCCTTGCCACCCTGTTTACAATAAACGCGGGAGTATCCATACACAACACGGGAACTTTGCCGAGCTTTTTGCATAGCTCAGTTACTGCATTTACCGTTTCGTCATCTGTGAATTCTCCTTTTATCACCTCTACCAGCTTCATAATGTTGGCGGGATTGAAGAAATGCATTCCAGCTACCCTGCCGGGGTTATTTTTTACCGCTGTTGAAATTGATGTGATTGAAAATGAAGAAGTGTTTGTTGCAAGGATAGCATCAGGTTTAGAAATTTCATCGAGCTTTTTATAAAGCTCTTTTTTCAGATCGATATTTTCAATTGCGGCTTCAATTATAATATCGCAATCGGCAAGTCCCGTAAGTTCATTTACCTGAACAATATTCGCTTCAGCGGCTTTTCTTTTGGCGACGTCAATTTTCCCTTTTTCTTCAAGCTTTTGGAAGCCTTTGGAAATGCCGGAGACCGCTTTTTGTACAGCTTCGGGTGAAATATCGTAGAGCAGGGTTTCAAATCCATTGATAGCTGCCGCTGCGGCTATGCCGCTTCCCATAGTTCCTGCCCCGATAATACCGATCTTTTTTATCATTTTTTTCTTGTCATTCCGAAATTGTTTTGGAATCTCGCTTCTAAATATAGTAAATTTTTGAAACAACAAAACGCAAAAGGAAGATAAGCAAGAGGGGAAGTTCTTATGTTAACACATAATCTCTTTTTTTATCAATAAAGATGCTGAAACAAGTTCAGCATGACATAAGAGGAAAATTTAGCTACTTAAAAGAAATTTCTTTGCCGGCCTTTGCAGATTCATAAATTGCGTCAATAATCTTCATCCTGTCCAATGATTCTGAGCCATCGGAAAGCGAACGCTTTCCTGTAAGGACTGAATTAACGAAATTGTTCAGTTCATATTCATAAGTACGCTTGAAAAGGTTCGCAGGCTTTTCAATTTTCACGGGAGTTACGTTGACCAGTGTATCATGCATATTTTTGTATATGCGCAGCGGATTGATGCTGGTTGAGCCTTCCCTGCCGTATACATTACAGTAGAACATATCGCTTGCGCGGTGCAGGGTCCAGCTGGTTTCGATTGAAACCGTCGAACCGTTCTCAAATCTGAGCAGCACAAAAGAAGAATCTTCAACATCTTTAAATGAATGGTTAAAATTCACCGCACTAACGCTCTTTATTTTGGGAAATTTCATCATCCATAATGCAATATCAAGTATTACAATGCCAAGATCCATAAATACTCCGCCGCCTGCTTCAGCTTTTTTAACTGACCATTTTTCAGCGGTACTTCTTTTTTTGAGATAGCCTGCCTTAATGTAGAAAACTTCACCGATCTCACCCGCTGAAACGAAACTTTCCTGCATCATAACTTCGGGCAGGAAACGGCTATTCATACCTACCATTAAAAGCTTTTTGGCTTTCTTTGCAGCATCAACAATAGCAGCAGCCTCTTCATAATTTCTGGCGAGGGGTTTTTCGGCGAGTACATTCAGTCCCTTTTTCAGACCCATAATTGCCTGTTCCATGTGCAAACTTGTTGGTGAGGTTACAACAAGGCAATCAGCCTCTGTCTTATCAAGCATTTCTTCAAGAGAAGTGAAAGAGCTCTTTACGTTATATTTTTCAGCTATGGATCTTGTTTTGGAGCGGTCAATATCGCAAACACCTGCAATTTCAACATTGCTCATTTTTGAAAGGATCGGCAGGTGCGCTATCTGCGCTATTCCGCCTAATCCTGATATTAGTATCCTGGTTTTTTCCATTTGAGTAGTAAGTAATTTCTAAAGAAAGTGTTAATAATTATACATCTGTTGGTGAGCTTCCCCTGCTTCAGTCAGAGTATGCCTAACAACAACAAATGATTGGGCTGCTGGAAATAAAAAAGGTCAAGTTACCCGGATCACACAATCTTTTGCTTACCGTTGCTTTCTTTCGAACCTGGCGGGGTTAGGCAAAAAACCGTTGCCCGGGACTTGACCACTAAATATCAAACTGGCTTAACTTTAATTGTTTTACTTTTAAACAATCTTTTTATGTTTAAGCTATCCCTGAAAACCAAATATAAACCTGCTGAACCTAAAACTATGTTTGCTGCCCACATGCTTAAAAACGGACTCAAAAGCTCTCTATCTGCCAGCTTTTCTCCTCCTATTAGACATGCCCAATACAATAAAAAAAATCCTAAACTCATGCCCGCGGCTACTCCAAATCCGCCCTTGCGGGTTATCATTCCAAGCGGAGCGCCAATCAGTACAAATATAACACATGCGAACGGAATTGAATACTTTTTGTATATCTCAACAAGGTACATATCTATCTGCTTGTTGTTTGAAGCCTCAACAGTTTTTTGGGTTACGTACTTCTGTTTCAGCCCCTTATACCTGTTGATAATGGACATAACTTTCATCCTGTTTACACCGCTTTGCACGCTATCCAGCTTTGTTGTATCAAAACTGATAGCAGCAAACTCTTTTGCGAGACTCTGGACCTGTATTACGGAATTTTCTTTATCCGTTACAAAACTTTTTGATATGTTATTAACAATGCTTCGCATTGAATCAGCGCTCAGCTCGCGGTCACCCCTTGAAAACGCTCCTTCATCAGAGCTGCTGAAGCCAAAACCTGCCGCATCGATTGTTACAATGTGTTTTTCAAACCTGATCTTTCGGTAAGAGCCGCCAGGTTTTTTCTTATCTATCTGGTGAATTTCACCGTGATATAGATCAAGTATTATCTTGGAATAATCCTGTGAAAAATTTATCTGGCCGCTATCGGCCGTCAATGTATTTGAATAAACCGCATTCGAATTATCTATTATAAATACACCTTCAAGTTTGTTTGAATTCTCAAACGTTTTCCTCACAAGCAAATTGTAACCGCTGATATCATCTGTGAACCTGCCTGCTTCAATTACGAAGGTCGGACGGGTGCGCTGTATATCTGTCATTAAAACCCTTGTTCTGTGGTTGGCTTCTGGGAGCACTTTATTGTTAAAAAGTATCAGTCCGTAGCATAAGATACCTGAAACTATCAGAACCGGGAAAATGAGCTTTAACGGGCTTAAGCCCGATGCGCGCATTACTGTTGTTTCATTCGTAGATGACAAAGAACCGAAAGCCATCAGCGTGGCAATTAAAACCGCCATGGGACCCGCCAGGGTCACCATCCACGCCAGATTCAGGGTAATTAACTGTGTGATAATCCACCAGCTTAAGCCCTTACCTACCAGGTTATCAATATACTTATAAATAAACTGGAACGTAAAAACAAAAATAACAATAAAAAAAGAAATTATAAATGGCGCAAAATGTGCCTTTAATATGTAGCGGTAGATCAGCAATTAATTATGAGTATCCTTGTTTAGATTATTAAACTAAACAAAGATACTCATTTAAGAGTTTTATGTTTATACCAAAAATGGTAAATAATTAAAAATTATTTACATTGCAAGCGGTAAAACTAATTCATCAATAACATACATAGAGTGGTGTCAGGTTTCCACCTGACACGCGTCGGGTAAATACCCGACGCCACTGGAAATCAGAATCAAAGAATCAAAATCTTAACCACGAATTACACAAATTACACTAATTCAGGTTTCGCTGCCGATGGCTTTTCGCCCATTATACTCTCGTTCCCAAGCTTCTGCCTGGGAACGCACCTCTTTAAACTAATAAACTATTTGGCGGGCGGCAAAACTACTTCATCGATTACGTGTACTATTCCATTGGTTGCTTTTATTGATGCCGATATTTTACCTTTATCGATCATTATAACAGCATCTTTTTTCGATATCTTAGTGTTGGTTCCATCAACCATATTAATGCTCTGTCCATCCTGA
>JBHEKV010000229.1:0-9797 GCA_041859235.1 Ignavibacteria bacterium
AATTTTCTGCTTATCACCCACACAAACATACAAATTTCAAGAACACCGATCACTTTTACAGCCACAAAAGAAATTTCGCTTCCCAGTATCCTTGCTACAATTTCCTGATGTCTTGGAACGAATCCGAGTATTTTGGCATACAATCCGTTTATCAGCCATACAAGGGATATTAGGATTGTCAGGATCTTATGGATGACGGCTTTATTCAATTATTATGCTATGGATAAATCTGTTTCAGTTTATCAGAATTAAAAATTGAAACAGGGGATATAACATCTTCATCTAGCGGCGGTGCACTTCCATATCTTTCTGCCATAACTTTTTTCACTTCCGGATCAGTTAAGTCAAGATCTCTCAATTTCTGAAGATCTCCTATTTTGATATTTATTGCTCTGTCATATATCTTCCAGACATATTCAGAACAATATAGTTTTTCATCTGACCATCCAAAGTGAATATCATAATTTTTGCCAAGTTCTTTTTCGGCAGTTTTTTTGATCTTCTGTATGTTTTCTGTGTTCAACACGCTTTCAGAATTGATAAGTCTTTTGACCGCAAAAATACCATCAAGGCTTTTTGAGAGCCAAACTGCAAGCGGTGTAAATTTAACAGGCTGATCGGCTTCATAGACAAATAGTTCATTGTTATGCCTGAGGATAATACCTACATGGCTCCATTGAGAGTGGGTTGCAAGCTGTATTGCTCTTGTTTGACGTGATGAACTTGCCTGGAATATTATGTCACCTTCTTTAAAAACATCTTTTGAGGTTAATTCATTTGTTCTGCTTTCCCATTCAGAAAGCCTAAATTTTGGAGCAAGATATCTGCTATAAATATAATATCCTGAAAGTGCCAGAATCAGAACAACAATAATACTTATGGATATTTTTTTGACGCTCATTTATAATTTTTCAATACGCCTTCGGCAAGTTCGATAACGCGTGTTTTTAGTTCGAGCGGCTCAATTACTTTTACGCCTTCACCGCGTGTGACTATCCACCCTGCAATTTCGTCAAGTGAATTCACCGTAGCTGTATATTCAATTGAGCCGTCAGGCATGGTTGTAAATGTTTCGGAATCGAGCAGTTGTTTGGGCTTTAGCCTATCTGCCCAGTATGATGAAAACGATAACTTAATTGAATAAGTATCTTCGCCCAGCCAGCTGCGAAATGAATATTTAAACACATCTTCAATTTTTTCTTTTGATACAGGTTTAAATGTCCTTGGCGAAGCTTTCGCGTGAATTATCTTATTCATTAGGAATTGTTTTATCCTGCCCTCATTGAGTGTTAACAGCCGCCAGTAATTATCAGTCTGGAAAATCAAGAGAGGCGAAATTTCAAGTGAGCGCTCATAAACATCAGCATCCTTTTCATAATCAATTACTGCCATTGTGTTTGTATCAATGCACATCTGCAAAACCACCATGTTTGCCAGCGCTTCTTCCTTCAGGCGGGTTACTAGCAGGGCAGTTGATTTTTCCACAAAGCTCCCCGATGAAATCAGCGCGGAGTATTGTTTTATCAATTCACGGATCTTTTCAGCCGAAGGCTTTTTATCTATTATTACACCTTTGCCTTTTGCTGAGTGGATCAATATTCCTGAGGTTCGAAGATCATTCAGGTCTCTCTTAATGGTAAGCTCTTCAACTCCGAATAGTTGGGCAAAATCGCTTAGTGACATACCCTCATAATTTTTGCCAAGGCATAGCCCCAAAATTTCTATTTGGCGCTTGAATTTTATTTTAAAGTCCAGCATAAGCCGTAAAATAAGAGCAATTTTACGGTAATTCACGGGTTAATTTTATACATAACAATAATTCAATAGTCCTGCATTTCAGATAATGGGTTATTCCTTCAATAAGATATTACATTCCACACTTAAGCAATGAAACCACCCCTCAAACTATTTCCTAACGGAAATAGTTTTCTTCCCCTCCTTAAGAAAGGAGGGGAGCCATTTTAATATTTTGCTGAAAAATCGCACAAAAACGCAATAAATTAAGGGAACATTAACATTCTCAAAAAAGTATCATTCAATGATACACATAGAGGGTTTTGGCGGAATATATTTGTAGTGTAATTAAGAAAGGAGAAATAAAATGGTATCATTAAAGAATTTTGTAGAGGATCTAAGGGAAGAAAGACGCGAGGAAAAAGACCGCGGACTTATGGCGTTAACTCTGG
The DNA here is from genome assembly GCA_041859235.1 of Ignavibacteria bacterium. Classification (GTDB taxonomy): domain Bacteria; phylum Bacteroidota; class Ignavibacteria; order Tepidaquicellales; family OLB5; genus OLB5. Next base: position 2,187 of record JBHEKV010000229.1, read on the forward strand.
GGCTCATGGTATTTTTCCTTGTGCTCAGTATCTGGGCAGTATAAAACGAATCTTAATTTAATAAAAAGAAATAAGGAATAACTAAAATGAATAACACAATTAACTCAAATAAAGTAATCAGGATAAACCAGTCAGATGTACTTGCAGTTAACATATGCAAAAATGTGATCAAAGAGCTCATCCTGCGCTCGGATAAATACAATGTATCACCGGTAAAGTTCAATACACTTGTGAAAGCTTATTATACACTCGAAAGTTTTCCGGTTAAGAAGATATCAGGTTACATTGATATATCGGCAAATACACATTTGCCGGGCGGCTCGCTTGATTACAGCTCATTTACCATTGGCGAAGATTACTTTGAAGTCTACACAGGCTTTGTAAGCTATGAAGGCGGCGAGTGTGATGACAGCTCATGGGAAAAGATATATTCATCCAAAGATGAATCTCACAGAGCAAGTTTTGTAAAAGCTATGGAGTGCTGGGCTGAAAGCTTCCTGCTTCATCTTGATGAAAACCCCGCTAGGTCGCTGCTTATTATTGACCGCTCACAGCTTGAAGGTGATCAGTCAGTTCACGCAGAAATAGTACCTGACCCGGTTGTTGTTACACCTGAATACGCAAAGTATTCAAGGGCAGATTATGAAGAAGTTCCGTTTTAGTTCAATAGGAATCTTAAAAGAAGTTTTTACACCATCCTTACAGATTAATCAGGAAGGACAGTCACCCGCAGACTGTCCTTTTTTATTTGCCTCTGCCGTAGGCTTAAAAAAACAGGGCAGCGGTAAACTGCCCTTAACTTAAATGGAGGTAAATATATTTGTGAAGCTCAATTTCTGATAATAACTACTTTGCAGCTTTATCCATGTAGCTTTTCAGAGAGCTATCCAGGGCCGGTTTCTGGCTTACAGCAGTCTGCCAGTCTTTTAACGCTGCGGCTTTATCCATAGAATTAAAAAATGAAAACCCCCGGTTAACATAAGCGTCCGTTAGGTTCGGGTCAAGCTCGATAGCCTTTGTGTAATCATTTATAGCCTGCGGATACTGCCTTAAATTTGAATGTGCGAATCCGCGCGCGTTATAGTTAAGCGCAGCGGTTGAGCCCAGCTTAATGGCTTTATCAAAATCTTCCAAAGCAAACTGGAACTGGCTGGTATTTAAAAATACATATCCTCTGTTTATGTAAGCATCGGCAAGCGCTGAATCAGTCTGGATTGCTTTATCATAATCAGGAAGCGCATCAAACAATCTTTTCATGTTTGCATATGCGTAACCCCTTGTATTGTAATATACGGCTCGTTTTGGGTTAAGCTCAATAGCCTTTGTGAAATCACTCACAACATTTTCGAATTTATTGAGGCTCAGGTAAGCAAACCCCCTGTTTGAATATGCATCTTCATATTTCGGGTTTATTTCTAGAGCTTTGGAATAATCTTTAACCGCCTGAACATAATCTTTCAGAAGTGCGTAAACATACCCGCGCCGGTTTATATAAACAGCGCTTCTGGGGTCCTTTTCAACCGCTTTTTCATAATCTTCCATCGCTTTGCCGTATTCATTCATAGTAATGTATATATACCCGCGCGCGTCATAGAATCTTGCTGTATCGGGTGCAAGATCAATCGCCTCTGTTAAGTCTTCAATTCCTTTTGGCAGATTATTTCTTGAAACATTCAGTACACCGCGATGATACCAGGCAGTCTGGTTTTTTTTATCCGTTTCTATTGCCTTGTTGTATTCATTCATCGCGTCATCAAGCTTGCCTTTGTTCTGAAGCTCTATTCCTGCTTTCAGATGTTTGGCTGATTCTTCGGGGTTTCTTCCTGCGCAGCCCAGTATAAGAGCGGATAATATTAAAACAATAATCAAGTATTTATATAACATATTTAAGTTGAATTTTTGTAATAATTATAGTAAGTTTAGATAATTAAAAAATGATTTGTAATACCGTAAAAAAGTTAGAAAATAGATGAAAAATCAAATAAAAACAGTGTTTTTTGTAATACTGGCGGCAATTTTACTTGCAGGCTGCAGCAAAGATAAAGGTAAAAATTTTGTTGATAACTACAAGGTTCAGCCCAAAGATACAGCAGGCATAAATAAGGATCAGTACAGGATAGCTGAAATTTTTGAAGGCGATAAAAATCAAATGCATGACCTGATCAAGGGTCCGGCTACTTTTGATATTATGCATCAGGGTACAGGCCCGTTCAAGATAACACTTCTTAAAAATGACGGAACATTATTCGCGGTTCTTGCTGAAGGTACGGGAGATTTCAAGGGAAAAAAAGAACTTGAAATTCCTGAAACAACGGCGTACATTCTTGATGTTAAATCTACAGGCAAGTGGTCTGTTTACAGAGAGTAAATTTTTTGTTTGACCTGCATTAAACAAAAAGGAATGACTGATCGTCATTCCTTTTTTTATTTCCCCACTTAAATCCTTTTCAGGTCTTAAAGTGTAAAATTGTCTGCTTTTTAATTTACCTTATCAGAGGACGTATTTTATTTATCTTAGGTCTGAGTTCTGCTTCATACGTTCTGTTAAGCAGGATAGCCTGCTCCCAATCGCGGGCTGCTTCCTTGAACTTGCGCTGCGCAAGATATGAGGTACCCCTGTTATAATATCCTTTGGCAAGCCTTGGATCTTTGAAGATTACAGTATCATATTGGTATACAGCAGAATCCGGCTTACCTAAAATATCATAAATATTTCCTTTGTTAAAATTTGCTATTGTATCATCCGGTTTAAGGTAGAGCACCATGTTATAATCAGCCATTGCAGAATCATAGATCTTGAATCTTTCATAGGCATTGCCCCGGTTCATGTAAGCCGAGTGATTTGACTGTGTAAGCCTGATATACTCATTGTAATCAGATATCGCTTCACGGTAAAATTTAATGTTCTGGAAATGATTTCCTCTGTCAAGGTAAGGACCCGGGTTTACGGGCTTTTTCTTGATCAGTTCATTCAATTCCTGAAATGCTTTCGTGTTCCAAACTTTATAAATGCTATCCCTCGGAATGCTATAACCCCTGTGATAAGATTCCAGCGAATCCCTGTAATCAAAATTTCCGGTGCCGTAAATATCTGTGCTGTCTCTTTGCCGTATCAAATTGGAATCGATAAGCTCTCTGATTATCTCGTCATACCTGACCAGTTCAAGTGAATCCTTTTCCCGGCGAAGTTCTGTTTCACTTTTCTTTGTACAACCGTTAAATGCTGTCGAAACGGCAAGTATGAAGAATGCTGCAATAATTGCTGTAATTTTACTCATGAACTTTGATATTTTATAAAGAATTCAAATATATTGAATTAGATATACAATTATTAAACAAAAATTAAGTATTGCAAAGATTAACTATTTTGGGCTATATTTGAATACCGTATATACGGCATTTAAATTTCGGTAGAAGAAATACGTATGCTTGATTTCTATCGTTTTTTGAGTTTTTTGTTCTTTGCCATTGATTCAGCTGCCAATTTCTTCTTGTATAACAAGATCTTCTTCAGGAGGGTTTTGTTACTTACGGCAAGAATTTCCATCGCAAGAAGTCCCGCATTTTTTGCGTTGCCTATGGCAACAGTTGCAACGGGGATTCCGGAAGGCATTTGCACAATTGAAAGCAGTGAATCAATTCCTTCAAGAGACTTTGACCTGATGGGTACGCCTATTACAGGCAATGGCGAGTGTGAAGCCGCCATGCCGGGTAAGTGCGCAGCACCACCGGCCCCGGCAATTATGATCTTTATTCCCCGCTTATGTGCACCTTCGGCATATTGTGCCATGAAATGCGGTGTGCGGTGAGCTGAAGTAATTTTGATCTCAAAAGCTACGCCGAACTCTTCGCAAACATTTGCGGCTTCCTGCATTGTGGGAAGGTCAGAATCGCTCCCCATGATTATTCCGATGATTGGTTTTGTTTTCATGTGTTGTTGTCGTTCCCTTTTTCAGGATTTATGCAAAAGTATGCATAAAACTAAATTACAATTTTCTTCTCCGCTGCTTTTGCTTTCTTCAGTAATGCTTTAGCATTATTACCGGTTACGGTAATGTGTCCCATTTTTCTGCCAATTCTGGAAGATCTCTTTCCGTAAACATGCAGGTGAATGTCATTATCGTTTAAAGCGCTTTTGTAGTTTTTTAATTCACCTGATTTGTTGGTTTTACCAAGCAGGTTTATCATAACCGCTGCAGGATTTACCATTTCAGTTGAACCAAGAGGTAAACCCAAAACTGCTCTCACGTGATTTTCAAACTGTGAAGTAACGCATCCTTCAATGGTATAATGACCTGAATTATGGGGCCTGGGAGCCATTTCATTAACAAGTATTCTTCCATCCTTTGTATAGAACATCTCAACGCCGAAAAGCCCGTATCCTTTTACTGCCTTAACGCAATCAACCGCAATTTTTCTTGCTTTTGATAAGATTTTTTTGTTGATCTCTGCCGGCGCTATTACTGTATGACAAATGTGGTTCTTCTGAATTGTTTCGACGACCGGATAAACGCAAGTTTCATTTATTGTTCTTGCGGCCATTACAGCAAGCTCTTTATAAAAATGCACAAATTCTTCGGCGAGAAGTTTTGAATGCCTGTGGGTAAGTTTATCAAATGCTTTTATGAATTCATTTTTATTCGTTACAAGCGCATTTCCGTAACCGTCGTAACCCATCTTCCGTGATTTCAGCACAAAGGGCAAACCCAGGAATTTTGCAATTTTTTCAAAATCAGTTTTATGTTCAACAGCTGTGAATTTTGGCAGCGGAATACCATGTTTGCAGAGTGTTTGCTTTTGAATGAGCTTATCCTGAATCAGTGAAATTGTCACCGAAGATGGAAGTACTGTTTTACCAAGCGATTCAAGATACTCAATTATATGATAATCGATAAATTCATTTTCAAGTGTTAAAACGTCTGAGTGAGATGCCAGTTTTCTGAGAAGTTTTTTATCTGATGCAGAACCTGTAAACTCCAAAGGAGTCAGCTGTCCTGCGGGAGAGCCGGCTTCCTTTTCAAGAATTGCGATATCAAATCCCATACGTTTGGCAGCAAATGCTGACATCCGGGCTAACTGCCCTCCGCCTAAGATCCCTATACATTTTGGTTTATTCAACTATCCCGAAGAAGTGATACAGATTAGTTAGAAATGATGATCCTAAATGAAAAACAAATATCAAAAAAAAATTACAGAAATAAAATCTAAATATCAGTTAGGGTTATAGAAGAAATTTTCAGGGTTTCAATGTGCAGCAAGAGCTTTTACCAGCTCAAGCACCTCACCAACGGCATCTTCGTTGTTAGTTGAGTTTGTTACGTAATCGGCTTTGCGTTTTAATTCAGGTATTGCATTTTGTACTGCGATATTATACGCGCCAAAATCAAACAGCGGCATATCATTATGCCAGTCGCCAATAACAGCAACATTTTTCTTATCAAACCCGAGATACTTTACCAGGCGTTTTACGCTTTCCAGTTTGTTGCTTTGTTTCTTCTTAATGGTTAGCAGGTAGTAATCGTTGCGGGGTGATTTTGTAACACTCAAATTTACACCAAGCTTTTCAAAAAATCCGAAATTATGTTTAATATGTTTCATGCTGGCTTTATCTTCACAGTAAATGAGTATTTCAAGAATATTTTTCACCCCTGTGAAATCAGGAATTTCTTTTATAGGAGCCGAAAGCTTTGTGTATTCCTTAACAACAGCATTATTTGGCGTGACAAACAGATTGAATTCATCGCACATTGTAATTTTGCCGTAGTTTTCTTCTGCCAGAGAGATTGCTTTGTGCACAAAGGAATCTTTGATGGTGCCCCTGTAGAGAGCTTCGCCTTTTCTGCCCTTAATAAGCGCTCCATCAAGCGTAACAAAAGGAATATCAATCTCAAGGTCATCAGCTATGTGCGCCGAATAGTGAAATGACCTGGCAGAAGATAAAGTACAAAATATATTCTGTTTTTTCAGCTCTTTGGCAAGCTGCAAAGTTTTTTCGCCAACGTTACCATGGCGGTCAACCAGCGTGCCGTCAATATCTATGACTATTAGTTTTATGTCTTTAAGCCTGTGGGTCAAGTTTTAAATATGGTTTCGGATAGTTATATACTGTAAACAGGTTATTTAACTGCCTGCAAATTTAGCTATATGAATACTCAAAAAAAATTCATTTTTTACAGGTTTGTAGTCCATGTGATGAACTAATGCTTATACGAACATCTCATTTTCCCGGGGGTTTAGTTATTAGTAATGCAAATGCCAGATACGGAATTATCATACTTGCAGCCATCCAAAGAGTAACAGCCATTGTTGCTTTCTCATCCATTTGACCCGCTGCGAGGATTGGAATAACAGTATCAATTGCGGCGTGAACAATTGCAGGTGCCCAAACAGTGTTGTTCCCTTTTTCGTACAAATAAGAAAAAGGAATTGATGATACAACGGCAAGCAGAACTGCCATTCCGCCGACAAGCAGTCCCTGGTTTATTAGAATAGGGATATGGGCAACTGTAAAGAAAATAACGGCGATAAATGCTGCATTCCAAAAGCTTCTTCCTTCACGCAGGCGGCGGAATAAAAATCCACGGTACAACACTTCCTCTGCTATGCCGTGTAATAAAAACACACCAATTGCGAGCAAGAACCAGTTATCGGGTATCATAAACTCATAACCGGTTATCATAGTAATTAAGGGGTAGCATAAAAATAACAGCAAAGAAATTACAAGTGATGCGATCATTGCTTTAGTACCCGGTTTTGCTAAACCCAGTACTTTTGCCAATTCAGAAAATTTACTTTTGAAGAAAACAAGTTCGACTATCACTGCAGCGGCCAATACGCAAACAGAGATCAGAAGGGCGTTTTGCAGTGAAATGGTATCTCCGGTAATTTTTGCAGTAAGTTCAAACACACCATACAAAATAAGGTAACCGGTTATTACAGGGAATATCTTATTCTGTTTTCCATTTACTGTTGAAGTATTTTCTGTCATAATTTCTTCAAAGTCATAATTAAGAATAAGTTCAGCAAAAAATACCCGCAAACACCAAAATTAATGAATAAAACCGAATCAAAACAGTATTTTATACAATCATATTTCCACTGATTATTAGATTACAATTTTGTAATTTTGTAAGATATGAAGTATAATTTTAGTGAAATTGAGAGAAAATGGCAGGAATTTTGGGAAACTAATAAAACCTTTGCCGCTAAAACAGATCACACAAAACCAAAGTACTACGTACTTGATATGTTTCCGTATCCATCAAGCGACGGATTGCATGTAGGTCATCCGGAAGGATATACCGCCACTGATATTATCGCGCGGTATAAACGAATGAAAGGCTTTAATGTCATGCACCCGATGGGATGGGATGCATTTGGTTTGCCGGCTGAACAATTTGCGATCAAAACGGGAATTCACCCTCGCATAACTACTCAGAAGAGCATAGATAATTTTAAGCGTCAGCTTAAAGCTATTGGTCTATCCATTGACTGGGATAGAGAAATTGCTACCATTGATCCGAAGTATTACAAATGGACACAATGGATATTTATGCAGCTGTATAAAAAAGGTCTTGCGTACCAGGCGGAAATACCGGTGAACTGGTGCCC
>JBHEKV010000168.1:0-30528 GCA_041859235.1 Ignavibacteria bacterium
TAACCAATTACACCAACGCGCCTTAACTTTACAAATATAAATATAAACAAATCAAACATATAGGAAAAAACTTCTACAGGTTTCTTTAGCTGGATATCAGCGCTTCAAATCTGGTTGAAAACTTTTCGGGCAAAACTTCATCATATTCCCGTTTGTAGCTTTTTAGCAGCTGAGAGTATCTGACTTTCGCAATTTGCGGACGGTTAATCTCGATCATTGATCTTATTAAATATTCATACCCCGAAAGGTTCAACTTGTCAAACTTAAGCAGATTTTCAGAATATAAAAGTACATCTTCGTACTCTTTATTACCAAACAGAATACGTACAAGTTCTTCGCTCATGGAAATAAAGTATGACCTGTATTTTGATCTTAATTCTTCGCACCAGGTTTCATAGTTCCCTTCCAGAAAATCTCCTTTATAAATAGCAACAGCTTGTTTCATATAATTCAGTCTCAAATCCGGTTCTTTTAAAGAGTTCGAGTACTTGTAGAGTTTTTCAAATTCAATTGAATCGGCGTAATACGTAAAATCATTACTGAGTGCGACCAATTTATCCTCGTAATTTATTAAAGGCGGTGTAATAGCAAATGAATCAACTTTTTTTCCTTTTCCGGTAGATCTGCCTTTTTTCTGATTTTCAACTGATTCAGTATTAACTGGTTTCTGCTCATTATGTGTAATTTTAATCAGGTTCCTGAATTTGGAAATTACCTGATGAAAGATATTGTCAGCACTCTCCATCGGGGTATCAGGATAAAACAGGTCAATTAGTTTATCTTTGGTAACAGATCTGCCCGGTTCCAGCATCAGGAAAATAAACATATATTTCCATTTCTTTTTTGACCAGGAGGAATCCGTTACAACCCTTCCTCGAATACTGACCTCGCTTTTTCCAAACAGATCAAGCTGAATATCTATCAATGATCCATTTTGACAGATCAAACGTTTTCTGCAGTCTGCTGAAATCCATTTAGAATTCCTTTTTTCAAGAAATGCAGATTTTTGATGTTTTATGTAAGAAATATGCTGCCTATTTGCGATAGCGAAATCGAAAAGCCGGCTGAAGTTACAGATCTCACGCTGAATAAAGGAATTATACTCTTTCTCTTCAGCAGTCATTAGTACTTCTTTAAGATACTCCATTGCTTTAGCATGATTTCCGGATACTAAGTAAAAATCAGCCAGATGAAAAGAAATCTGAATCTTACTGTACGTAATCTTCCTTTGATCGTAGAACTGATAGGCATTCAGCAAAACAGATTCTATCTCCGGATTTTTGCCGGTTTTCATAAGCAATAGTGCTTTGCAAACTGAAAATTGGATCCTTTCAAGTTCATTACTCTCGTTTAAATATCTGAATGCAAGATCATAATACTCTTCAGCCTTTTTCATTTTGTTCAGAGAGTAATAACTATCGCCAATAAGAGAATAACTGAGAAATATATAATATTTGTGATTCAGTTCAGAGGCTATCTTATTCATTTCTTCCAGAAGTCTGATACTTTCCTCATAATCACCGAATTCATATTTAAATGCCTGACAGGCAAGCAAATATGTTATTCTGAAGATCGGTATAGATATATTTCCGGAAATTGATCCTGCTTCTTCAAGATATTCAGATGCCTTTTCGAACTTGCCTGATTGTGAATAAAGAAGTACTAAATTACAAATAGTTTCATACCTGCCAAAAATTCTCTCAGTATTCTTAACAGCCCTTTCATAATAAGAAATTGATTTTGAATAGTCTCCTTTGATCAGGAATATGTGGCCAAAAAGGTTAAAAAGCTCCTGCTTCACATCGGTAGTTCCCTGTACGGGGTACTCATCTGAATTGATTAGTCCTGCTGCTGTATTGAGCAGATCCAGAGACCTGTCATAGTCAGAATTCTGGTAATGCGCGTAGGCGCTGAGAAATAGTAATTTTGCTTTGCTTAAAGTTTCTACAGTAATTTTATCAGCATCCTGCAGCAACTTAATTGCTTCACTGATTCTTCCCAGGCTGATCAGATTTCTTGATCTGGAAATACAGCATTTAACCAGGAATTCTTTATCATCTGAATTTTGGAGCAGCGCTATGGCTTTATCAAGTACAGGAAGGGATTCTTCAATATTCCCTTCGAAAAATTTAAGCAATAATGCCCTCAAATAGAGAAGCTTGTATTCCTTATTCACAAAATCAGTGCCCAGTTCATCTAACCATTTCCAAAGCACCTCAAATAAGCCTCTTTCGAATATTTGCTGGAAGTAGTTTTTGATCAAAACAGCTGCGTTTTCCAATTCTCCTGATTGAATTGAGTAATTAACGGCCTCTATCACCTGACCATTGCTTTCATAATGTTCCGCAGCTTTTTTCAGAAAGTTATTTATTTCTTTTTTGCTGAATAATTTTCTTATCTTATCATTAAGGAATTTCTTGAATAGTTCCTGGTAACTGTAAGACTCCGAAATACCAACTGAATCTGTTGAATTAACAAGTATAAATATGTTCTGATTAAGCAAATCCCGAATCAGTACAGCACTGTTCGAGATCTTCATTAATTCATCGCATAATTGAGGAGTGAATGTTTCCAAGAGTGATGTAAATAGCAAAAAATTCTGAGTTTCAGAACTTAGTGTGCTGAAAATATCTTCAGAAAAATAGTTAAATATATCATCAAGCACTCTGATCCTGTCAAACTTAATTCCCGGAAATGAACTGCCATAGCTTTGAAGTATAAGGTGTAATCCTGTTATCCATCCATTCAAACTGGATGAAAGAAACTTTGTTTCGTTTTCCGATATATTCAGTCCATAAAGATCATTGATCAGTATACCTGTTTCATGTTCTTTAAAGGCAAGGTCTTTTATTCCAATTTTCAGCAGATTTCTTTTTGCAGTAAGTAATCCTGTATTTATATCGGGTATTTTCCGGGATGTTAATATGAAATGAATATTGGATGGCAGGTTTGCAAACAGGGTTTCAAAAAGCGATCTTATCCAGTCAGAATCGCTTAATTTCCCTATATCATCTAATACGATGTATATTTCTTCATTGAATACCTCAATAAGTTCATTTTGTAATGAGGTAGCAATGTCATTGATAATAATAAGTTTATGCGAATCAAAATTAAGCTTCTCGCGGTAATCCTCTATCATCAAAAGGGTAGATTTTCCGAATGAGTTATCAATTTTTCTTATAGAAAGTACAAGGTAATTCATAAATAAGTAAAAACCAGATATTTCCTGATGCACATTGAGCCAAGAAAACTTGAAATTGTAATTACTGAGAAATTCCAGTGCCAATGTGCTTTTACCATATCCTGCGGGCGCACAGATCAGAATCAGACATTTATCTTTATTTTTCTCAATTTTTTCAATCAAATCTGTTCTCTTCACTATTTTCCCGGAAGATTTAAATGGCTGGAGTCTGCTTTGTAGAAAATTATTCAATTTGTGATTTTTTTTCTTTCAGTTCTTAATTTAAATATTCTTGAATCTTGATGAAATACCGGATATCCTCAAATTACGGTATATAAACTGATAAGGTTTGCGGTAAGGATAAAAAATATATTTGTATCATTAAAACAAACATTTATTCTTTTGAAATGAACTATACAACAGCAAACGAAGTAATACACAAAAATTACCCTGAAAACCTGAATTTGCCGGAAGGTTACCGATTATATCAGAATTTTCCACAATCATTCTACAGAATAACCCGGATCGCATTTGAAATACCGCGTCAGAGCAATGTGAGAATTGCGGTTTATGATGTATTTGGAAGGGATGTTAAAACTCTGATTAATAAACAACTTAATGCAGGAAGTTACGAGATAAAATGGAATGCATCAAATCTTAACGCAGGTATTTATTATTACAAGATTTTTGCTGATGAATTTGTTGATTCAAAAAAAATTTTACTGCTTAAGAAATCTAATTGAATTCATTATTTGAATTTAAATAAAAATAAACCATATTAAAAGGAATAATTAAAATGCTTAACAAGATTTTATTATATGTTTTAGTATTTATCCGAAACAAAGGGAAAAAGTGAAAAAGATAATTTTTGTGATAGTAATCATGTTCTCATTGCCGATGGTCAGCTCGGGCATACTCTCTCAGCCGGCAATTGAGTGGATTGCCCGGTACAACAGCTTATTGGATAGTACAGATGTGGCTGTGGATATTAAAACCGATATTTCCGGAAATACATATGTGACCGGATATAGTTATACGATACTCGGATTGCTGAAAGCAGCCGTAACGATCAGTTATGATCCGAACGGAAATCAACGCTGGAGGTCTGAATATAATCAGCTCTTTGATGATGAAGCAACTGCCCTGGTTTTGGATAATGATCAACAATACATATATGTGGCAGGATCATCCAACGGACTGCTTGGAATTCTGCCGTCGGATTTTTTAATAATAAAATACCGTGCTTCAGATGGAATGCAGATGTGGGCCAGAACATACAGTCAATCGCTTCTGGGAGATGATAAAGCTATTGCACTAGTAGTGGATAGCCAGAACAATCCTGTTATAACCGGGATCAGCCAGGGTTTTTTGCTTTTGCTAACCCCTTATGACTACGCAACTGTCAAGTTTGATGAAAACGGCAACCAATTATGGGTAAGCAGATACAATGGTCCCGGAAACGGAGAAGATAAACCCACTGACATTGCGGTAGATAGCCAGGATAATATCATCGTAACAGGAGGAAGTGCCGGAAGTACATCGGGTGAAGATTTTGCTACCGTGAAATACAATTCTTCAGGATCAGAAGTATGGGTTCAGCGCTACGACGGTCCCGGCAACAATGAAGACCGAGCTTATGCAATTGTAGTAGATAATTCAGATAATATTGCAGTAACAGGAAGCAGCACCGGTTCCGGCTCTGGTTTGGATTACGCAACAATGAAATACAGTTCTTCCGGCAGCCAGATGTGGCTTCAGCGGTACAACGGTCCCGGAAATAATGAGGACCGGGCATATGCGATTGTGGTGGATAACTCTGACAACATTATAATAACAGGTTTTAGCCGCTTGGGAGCAACACCTGAAAGTGAAGATTACACTACAATTAAGTACAATAATGCCGGAATACAGCAATGGGTCAACAGATACAACGGAACTGGTTCGAACCAGGACAGGGCATATGCAATAGTTGTGGATAATTCAGATAATATTTTAGTTACCGGTTCAAGCAGGTCATCAGGCGCCGCCGGCACAGAGGATTATGCTACGCTGAAATACAGTAACAGCGGAACACAGGTATGGGTTACAAAATATAACGGAACGGGTAACAATGAGGACCGGGCATATGCCATAGTAGTTGATAATTCTGACAATATTTACGTTACCGGCACAAGCAGGAACAGCTCATTACTAGGTTCCGAAGACTACCTATCTATTAAATATTCTGAAAGTGAACTTGTGACTCTTCCCCCGGGTGAGGTTCGGGTACCTTCGGAATCTGCTTTATTTCAAAACTTTCCGAATCCTTTTAATCCTGTAACGAGTATAAGTTTTGATCTGGTGTCTGACAGCAGGATCCTGCTGAGAATTTTTGATACTCAGGGTAAAGAGATCTTTACTGCTATCAATGATTTTAGAACCGCCGGAAGGTACAGTTACAGGTGGGATGCGGGGAATCTGCCGAGCGGGGTTTATTTTTATAAACTTGATGCTATAAGCACTTACGAAAGTCAGAACAGGGTCTATTCAGAAACAAAGAAACTTATGTTGCTCAAATAGGATAATCAAGAATACTTGAATCAAAGACGAAGGGGCTTTAAATATGCCCCTTTGTTTTGATGCAAATAATAACTGAAAGAAATAGCAGGTTCTTATTTATACGAGCTAACTGTCTGTATAACGGAGTTACATTGAGAATATTATGAAAGCCTGATCCTTGAATCAAGTATGCAGCACCTGGTTTTTTCATCAAAGAAAACAAAAGGATTGAGATCAATTTCAGAGAATTCAGGAAAATCTTTGCTCAGTTGTGAAAGCCTAAGCAAACTTTCCCGGATATAATTCAGATCAACTGCCTTTCTTCCGCGCACACCGCTCAGCATTTCAAAACTTTTTATTGAGCGTATCATTGCGTCAGCCTCCTGGTTATTTATCGGTACAAGCTTGAAGTTTACATCCTTAAAGACCTCCACAAATATTCCGCCTAAACCAAACATTATCATACTGCCTGCCTTCGCATCTTTGGTGATCCCAAGGATCGTTTCAACCCCGCCTGATACATATGGCTGTATCATAAATTTCTCAAGCAGATGTTCTGCCTTGTGGCTTTTTAATCTCTCAATTATCCTGTCAGCTGATCTCAGCAGTTCATCCGGATTGTGAATATCAACTTCAACGCCGCCCATATCTGATTTATGTATCAATTTCTTCCCAACTGCTTTAAGTACAACCGGATATTTGATCTTATCAGAGATCTGAATAAGTTCAAATGTATTTTTCGCGAATACAGAACTGATGATCGGCAGTCCGTAGGCCTTTAATACCACCGAAACATCTTCTGAATTCAGATAGACGCCGCTTCTGTTTCTGTATCTATTAAGGATCTTTTTTACTGATTTTCTGTCTGCATCAAATTCATTATAAACACCTTCCGGCCTCTCTTTCCACTTTCTGTATGATAACATCTTTGATATAGCGCGCGCGGCATTTTCAGGAAATCTGTATATGGGGGGGTGAACTGGATTCACTTCTTTAAGCCTTGGAATAACCACATCCTGTGACATCATTACAAGCATTACAGTCTTTTGCGTACCTTTCACTGCGTCACAAATGGAAGATGCAATCTCCAGTGTATCAAGCATCAATGGCGGCCCAACTACCACAATAAGTGAATCGATGTTTTCATCGTCAAGCATCAGCCGCGAAGCCTGTGCATATGTCTTTGCATTTGCAGGCGGTAAAACGTCCACCGGGTTAAACACTGAAGCTTCCTGCGGAGCTATTTTTTTAAGTGCTGCCTGGGTCTTCCTGCTGAGCTCCGGAATGATCAATCCGCAGTTTGCGCATTCATCAACAGCCAAAATTGCGGGTCCCCCTGCGTTGGTAAGTATGCCGACTCTGTTTCCTGAGGGCAGATTTGCCATATCAAATGCGCGTGCGATATCAAACATTTCATCAGTTGTGTTTACTCTTATCACCCCGCTCTGCTCCAGGAAAGCGCTTACAACTGCATCACTTGAGGCCAATGCCCCCGTATGAGAAGAAGCTGCTTTCATCCCTGCTTTGGTTCGCGCTGACTTAATTGCAATAACCGGTTTTGTTTTTGTGATTTCCCGCGTAAGTTCCATAAACATTCTTGGGTTCCCAAAAGACTCAAGATACAGAGTGATCACCTTTATATCATCATTGTGCCACCAGTATTCAAGAATTGTGTTGCCTGAAACATCAGCCTTATTACCTATGCTTACAAACTGGGCCAGTCCGATATCATTCTGCTGTACGGTTTTCAAAATAGCTGCTCCCAGGGCTCCGCTCTGCGAAACGAACCCGATACCTCCGGCAACCGGAGTACCCTGAACAAAAGTACAGTTCAGTTTTACATCAGGATGAGTATTGATCAGACCCATACAATTTGGACCTATCAAACGCATCCTGTATTTTTTGATCTTTGCAACCAGCTCTTCTTCCATTCTGGCGCCGTCTTTGCCGGTTTCTTTGAAGCCCGCTGTAATGACTACAACAGAATGGATCTTCTTTTTGCGGCAATCATCAATAGCCTTCAGAACAAGATCCTTTGGAACCATAATTACAGCCAGATCAATTTCATCAGTGATGTTATTGACATTGGCATATGCCTTAATTGAGTGTACTGAGTGTGATTTTGGATTGACAGGGTAAATGCAGCCTTTATACCCGTATTTTACCAGGTTGCTTATAAGTTCGAAACTCAAAGTTCCTTCTTTGGATGAAGCGCCAATTACTGCTATTGAACAGGGATAGAAGATGTTATCCAGTGGTGTACGCATAAATTCCCGTAGTTTACATTCTTAATTGATAAATTCTGCCTCGTAACCGGCTCCGATCACTGCATTAAGGATTGACTGTTCGTCGGTCTTTTCGTCATCAAATATTACCGTGATTATTTTAGTCTCAAGGTTTATATCCAGATTCTTGATACCCTGAAGCAGATTAATAGATTTAGTGATACTCCTTTTGCATGCGTCACAGCTCATTTCTGTGCACTTTATCTTCACAGATCTTTGTGTTACTTCATTTTCTGTCAGTGTCATTTCGTTTGATAAATTATTATTTATAAAATTTGAATAAGTTAAACCAGTAAATATAATTACTGCCAATATTATTAGTAAATTCTTCATTTTATAGATGGTATATAATATGTGAAATTTATATTAAAAGTTGTGGAGCCGGGAGCATTCATACCCATATCATCGCCAGGCACTCCCGTTTTAACTGAAGTGGTTATCCTGAACGGTACCCATGGATAATACGTATATGCAAGTATAAGCGCTGAACTTCGTTCATTTGAATTATCAATTTCGGAACCGTTTAATTTGTAATTATTCTGAAAGAATCCCGAAGCTGTGAGCGATACCGAGTGAAAGCTGTTTATTATGTAATTTGCGGTTAATGAATAATTGAATTTTTCGCCTGCCTGCTTCCGGTAATCATATGTTATTGGCTCGCCAAAATAGCTTGAATACTTTTTCTCAAAACTGTGCTGCCAGGAAAAATCACCAAGTATCTGCAGTTTTGAGCGGATAATAGTTTTGGTAACCGAAATTCCAAGAGTGGTTGAATAAAATCCTTTTCCGGTAATATCAACGTCGTTTTCAGCATTCTCTTCTGACTTCCCGGTTGGTAAGTTAAGTCCAAAAGTTATTGCTAAATATGGGAGTGTCTTATCCAGTTTTAATTTCTTGCCTACTTTTCTCGGCTGGAATTCATGGAACAATTCATATCTGCCTCCAATTGTAAGGTCACCAATTCCTGAGCCGTTTTGCTTCAGGCCGGGTATATTACTGTTATTGAAAATAAACGGCAATGAAACTGCAAATTGAATATGTCTATTTAACCTGTAAGCTGAATTCATTGCAATTTTAAACTGACTTTGTGAATAATTATTCTTTAGCCAGGTGCCGTTTTTATCCCAAACACCATTAAACTGGTCGCGTGAGAATCCTATATTGAACAATGCCAGGCCGTCAAGCGATAGTACTGCAAGGTCGCCCGTTCCGCCCCCGCAGCTGTTGCAGGTATAAACGGGTGATTCAAACAATAAAAAGCATACAAAAATGATAGATATAGTTTTCATATCAATTTACCTGTAAAATGAATTTTGGAGCGGGAGTTGGAGTGATGAAATTACCGTTAACTTTAATGGAATCATACAAAAACCATTCACCCGCCATGTTGAAATTGACGGTTCCTTTATACCTGCCATTTGATATCCAGGCGGGATCTACATTATTGCTTGAACCATGCCCCATTGATTCCATCCAGGGCCTGATAAACATTTCAGCATTATTTATCTCGGTATATGTTGTCAAATCAGAAGTTTCGTGGAGCATAACATCCATTTCATTCAAACCAACTACCGGCGCAGATGGTGATATCAATGTAAGAAAATATGTTCTTTCTGTGATTGAGTTATCCCATCCCGCGATTTTGGTTAAAGATGAATACTGGAGATCGATTACAGAAGAATCCGCGCTATAGGTATCATTACAGTTAAAATCCGCTGCCCAAAATGCTGCAGTATCATACATAATAAAAACTGCGTAACCCGTGTACATGTTCTTTTCAGAATTGAAGAAATATTTTTCTGGAACAGGAATTGAGTGACTGGGTCCGCCAATGCCATGATACATTGTTGGCTTAAATCTAACAAAACCCTGGTTCTGCTCTGCGTTATTTACAAAAACCTTGAATCCAAGATTATTGTATCCATATATAAAGTTTGAACCCGAAGTACTGTATACTTCAAATTTGTTTGAGCCGCTTTCAGTTGTGAAGATCTTCACGTAATCTGACTGAACAGGGGGATCATTTGTCACAGGATTATCATTTCCGCAATGATAAAACAAAAGTGAAACAAATAGCAGGATGAAGTAGTTTTTATTCATTTTTTTAGTTCCTCTTTTACAATAATGAGGATAAAATTCATTTTGTCAAATGACATAAGTCAACAAAAATATTTAAAAATATGACTTATAAAATATTGTAAATACATAATTTATAACAAAAAAACCGGCAAAGCCGGGTTTTTTGTTATAAATTTGTCAATTATAATTCAGAAAGCTTCTCCTAAACTTATCATTTCTTTTTCGACAAGTTCCGCGCCCCTGTTGAGTGCAGCTTCATTAATGGGGAGGAGATTGTGATATCTTTCCGGCAAAACTTTTTTAAGCGCTTCCATAATGGACTTAACCTTAACTACAGGTTTTCTTTCAAGATAGGCACCAAGCATTATCATATTTAGTATCTTGCTGTTTTTCATTTTAACGGCTTCTGTGGCAGCCGGTATACCAATTACTTCAATATCGGTTCTTGTGCTTGGTTTGAAAATATTTGATGATTCATAAATAAGCAGTCCGCCGGGCTTTATCTTCGATTCGAATTTTTCCATTGAAGGCTGATTCAGTATTATACCTGAATCAAATTCTGATATTATCGGGGAACTGATCTTTGCATCAGAAAGTATGGCTATACAGTTTGCTGTACCGCCGCGCATTTCCGGGCCGTATGAAGGCATCCAGGATATCTCTTTGTTTTCAACCATACCTGCATATGCAAGGGTCATTCCCATTGAAAGGACTCCCTGTCCTCCAAATCCGGCTACTATGAGTTCTTCTAACATGATTATTTTACCTCCTCAAGTAATTTCAAGTCTTCGCCTTTGGGTAATTTTATATCTCCCAGCGGGAAAGTCTTTATCATTTCGTCATCAATGAATTTGCTTGCTTCAATTGGCGTCATTTTCCAGTTAGATGGACAATTACCGATGATCTCAACAAAACTTGTTCCTTTTTTCAGTTTCTGGTATCTAAAAGCGTTCATCAGCGCTTTTTTTGCCTTTCTGACTGCAGTTGCTGAGTTTACGGCCTGCCTGGTAACATAAAATGCACCCGGCAAATGACTGATAAGCTCAGATACCCTGATAGGTTCGCCGTAATCCATGACATCTCTGCCGAATGGACTTGTAGTGGTTTTCATTCCAACAAGACTGGTCGGGGCCATCTGTCCGCTTGTCATTCCGTAAACAGCATTGTTCATGAATACGATAGTGATATTTTCACCCCTGTTTATTGTGTGAAGTGTTTCTGCAATACCAATAGCGGCCAAATCACCATCGCCCTGGTATGTAAAAACGTACCTGTCCGGCAAGAGTCTTTTTATTCCAGTGGCTGTTGCACAGGCCCTGCCGTGTGCTGCTTCAGACATATCGATATCCATATAGTCATAAGCAAAAACTGCGCATCCTACAGGGGCTACGCCAATGGTCTCTTCCTGAATTCCCAGTTCATCAACTACTTCCATCACCAGTTTGTGTACAAGACTGTGTGCGCATCCCGGGCAATAGTGCATGCTTACATCAACCATTGTTTTGGGTCTGTGATAAACCATTTCATATTCTTCGTCCAGACATCTTGGCTTATCAGGTAATACGGCTTCAGTAATTTCTTTTTCAGAGGTTGTTTTTTCAGCTTTGTCTTCTTTGGCAGTAATAAGCTGTTCTTCAACCAGTAAATGTTCTTCAGAGCGCATGATTTTTCTTTATTAAATTTTCCAATTTATTTACTATTTCATCAGGGTTAGGTAACATGCCGCCAAGTCTTCCGTAAAATTCAACGGGAACCTTTCCATTAACCGCCAGCTTCACATCTTCTATCATCTGACCTGAATTCAATTCTACCGTAAGCATAAGTTTCATTTTGTCTGCAAGTAAGTTCAGTTTTTCAGTGGGGAACGGAAACAAAGTAATTGGCCGCAGCAATCCAACTTTAATTCCTTTGTCACGCGCCATATTTACAGCTTTGTGGCAAATTCTTGCACACAAACCATAAGCGACCATTAGATATTCAGCATCTTCGGTGTTTATCTCTTCAAATCTTACTTCATTTTTCTTCACTTCCTCATATTTTGCTATGAGTTTTTCGTTGTGCTTTTCAAGCATTTCGGGTTTTATATGCAATGAAGTAATGTAATTTCTTTCTCTTGTGGCAGGTTTGCCAACTGTAGCCCATGGTTTATCAACCTTATTAGGTTTGAACTTACCAAAGGTAACTTTTTCCATCATTTGACCGATAGCTCCATCACTTAAGATGAGTACAGGGTTCCTGTATTTATCAGCGAGGTCAAAACCGAGGAATACAAAATCTGCCATTTCCTGAACTGATGACGGTGCAAGCACTATTAATCTGTAATCTCCGTGTCCGCCGCCTTTGGTTGACTGGAAGTAATCACCTTGTCCCGGCTGTATTGTACCAAGGCCCGGACCTGCACGGTTCACATTTACTATCAGGCACGGCAGTTCTGCGCCGGCAATATATGATATTCCTTCCTGCATCAAACTTATTCCCGGTGATGATGAACTTGTCATTGAACGGAAGCCTGCGCCGGCAGCGCCGTATATCATATTGATGGACGCAACTTCACTTTCCGCCTGTAAAACAACTCCGCCTCTGCCGGGCATTTCTTTGGCGAGGTACTCCAGCACTTCTGATTGCGGTGTTATCGGGTAACCAAAATAAGCATCGCAGCCTGCCTGTATCGCGGCTTCTGCAAGTGCTTCGTTACCTTTCATTAATTTAGTTTCCATCTTCATAAAAATTTGAGTTAAATTTGTTAAATGTAATCCATATGACTTAAATCATCGTAAGCAGGTGAAGTTATTATTGCTTTAATTTCTTCTTTAATATTTTTAGGAGTTATGTCTTCACGTTTTGCGTTCTTTTTCGGATTGGTTCTGTATACAGTAATTATCGCATCGGGACAAACCAAAGCGCAGTTAACACAGCCTGTGCAAAGGTCGTTATTAGCAATTATATATCGGTAACCTTTAATATTAATGGTATCAGAAAGTGTCAGCGCATTTTCTTTGCATGCGGTTCTGCAAAGCTCGCAGCCTTTGCATTTTGAAATTTCAATTTCAACCATGCCTTTAACTTTTCTTTCTTTTACCGGGGAAGTTTTTTCTGGTGATTTAGCAGTTGTATCCATTTTTTTGATTTTAAATGGTTAGAAATTATACAAAAATGCCACAGAAAGCCCCAAAATCCTATTACCTGTATCATATAGAAATATGATATTTATCACAAATTTTGAGCTGAAATGTTGAAATTTGGCGTGATTTTTGGGGCAAAAAATAATGGGACCCGGATATGAGTCCCATTAATTGAAAGGTTGTACCTTATGATAAGAAAGACCGGGATTCCGTATTATAGATCAGTTCGCATTTGAACCAGGCCTTTTTTCCGGAAAAGTCATCTCAACCCATTGTATGACTTATAGTAGATTTTCTTAGAGTTATTTAAATTAAATTATTAAATGTACCCGTCGAAGCCTTTTTCGCTCGTTTAAGAGAGCATTTCTTTCAGAATCTCAGCGATCTTTCCTGCGCTACAAAAATGACAAATTTAATCGCTTAAAAAAATAATCTGTATCATTTGAAGATATGATTTTTATCCGTTTTGATACTTTCTGTCATTTTTGTATGAAGATGTTCAATTATCTCTTTCTGCCCCTTCCGATACCAAGCGGCTGTTCTTCTTCTTCCTTGTATTCTATCAGGAACGAAAGCAGAAGCCACAGTACGCCGGCTGCGGTTACAAAAATGCCGTAAGTGGCATCAAGTATGATCAATATTATCCCTAAAATTATGAAAAAGGCAGGCAATATAATTGACAAAAATAATGTGCGCATAATAACCTCCTCTAATATGTTATTATTCCTACACTATAGAACAATATTAAAAATAATAAAGTTCGTGAATTCAGGATAGAAAACTTACCAGATAGCCAGGAATCCGCCCATTATTGTAATAGATATCAGCTGATATACAATAAACAAGAAGTAGAGCATTTTGGGTCTGCTTTCATACATATATCCCGGTATAACTGTTGTCACCACAAAACCAAGCCACACCCAGAATCCGATCATAACACCCTGTGAAAAAGTATTCACCATACTGAATTTTACCAAATGTGCGAGCACATAAGCAAACACAAGCGAGGCAATAGTGTTAACCACATATGTCATCCCCATTGCCGCGGAAGAAAATCCCTGCTTAAGTTCCTCTTCAGTTTTACCCATTGATCTCATCCATAACTTGCCAACGACCAGCGGTGAGTACCAAAGTGCCCCGAGGATTATGTTAATTACGCCGGCAATTATCACCGGAACCAGGTTCAGATTAGGATCAGGCATATTATTTCTTTTAAATTATGAAAATCCTGTTTATTGTTTATGCAAAATATATAATTAAGTATCATCATACAACACTAATCTGATATGCGAACATATATTGACGCATATTTAACCCGGCTACTAAAACTCTTGAATAAATAATTGACTTTATACAGGTTTCATTTTGAATTATTATTACAAGACCATTTTCATCCGGCACCACAATTAAAACTCCGGAGGCTGAGATGAAAAAAGTATACCCGTTTTCTTTTATTCCTATTGTAAATTCCAAAATATTACTTTTACTTATAGTAACTCTGCTTCTTATAGCCGATCAAAAATCAATTGCTCAGGCGGGATGGGTACAACAAAGCTCTCCTTTAGGCACTGATCTTGTATCTGTTAGTTTTATAAATGGACAAACAGGATTTGCGGTTGGCGGTGCAAAACTGATAAAAACCACAAATGGAGGAGCGCAATGGTTTATTTTTGATTCCGCTTTTGTATCAGCTAATTATTCAAGTGTAAAATATCTTGACGCCTCGACCGGGTTCGTTGGATTTACTGGGTATGGAATTTATCGTACTACTAATGCAGGATTGAACTGGACTTTGGCTGTTCAGTATTCAAGTTCAACGCGTATGGGTTTTGTAGATGATAATTATGGCTGGATATTTGATTATGGCAATATGTATTTGAGCGTAAACAGGGGAATATCCTGGAGTGCTGGAGGATCTTACCCAGCTTCACACGGAGCTGCATCTGGCGGATCCATTGGCAGCAGGAATTTTGGAGTTGCTGTAGGAAATTTTGATGATTTTATGCACAACAAGAAGTATATGTATATCTGGAGGAGCCTTGATGGCGGCAGCTCATGGGAATGTGTTTCAGGTAATGTATACGGTGACCCTTGTGCCTACACAGTAATTTATGGCTTCATGCCGCCTTCCCTTTTTGCCACTACCTACGTAGTGGATGATTACATTGCTTTTCTTTATGGAGGCAGTCAGAATTTCAGAACTGATAACTCGGGTGCCAGCTGGGGCGGATTAAATACAGGTAGTTCAGTTGCAGGTTTTGAATTTCTTGATCACAATACCGGATATGCCTTTGGCGGCACAGGTACTATTGAATATTCTACGACAGGGGGAAGTTCTTGGTATCAGCAAACAATACCTGTATCATCTGCAATTAGCAGTATCGATATGATCAGCGCCCTTACGGGCTGGGCAGTTGGAAGCCAGGGGACCATTCTTAAAACAACAACCGGCGGTTTAACTTTGCCTTTGCCTCCATCTTTGGTATTACCGGCAGATAATGCGACCGGGATCCAGTTAACTGCATTTCTGGATTGGGAGGATAATTTACTGCCGGTCAACTATAGGGTACAGATCTCATCTGATGCAAGTTTCAATACTATACTTCATGATAACAGCACACTTGTTGCTTCACAGTATAATGTACCTGCCGGAATTCTCACATATAATACTGTTTACTACTGGAGGGTCGCTGCAAAAAATAACATAGACTGGGGTCCATTTTCTACAGGCAGGAATTTCAGGACATTTTATCTGCCAGAACAGGTATTATTAACAAGTCCTCTTAACAATGCCATAGAGCAGCCAACAAATATTACTTTTTACTGGAAAAAGGCAATTGAAACTTTGTCTGATCAGGTTCTCAGCTCTGTTATAAAAAATGAAAAAGTATCTGAATCGAGTCCAATAATAAGTACTTCAGAAAATGATGCAATCATTAAATATTGGTTTGAACTGACCACAGATACAGTTACACTTGCCGGTTTAGTTACTGATAATAATATCCTTGATACTTCCAAAAATGTTTCAGGTTTAAACAGAGGTGTCTCTTATTATTGGCGCGTTAAAGCGAACAATGATCTTGGCTGGGGGCCGTTTAGCAGCTGGTGGAAATTTACAACAATTGTTGGACCGCCGCAGCCACCAGTTTTAATCAGTCCGCCAAATTCTTCTTTGGCACAATTCATGAATCTGCAGTTTACATGGAATAAATCAGTTGAAATTTCCGCAAAACCTGTTTTCAATAACAGCACTAAAGTTCTTCCAAAACTATCCACCTTTAGCAGCGGCGATGCAATTTCAGGCTATTGGTTTGAGCTTACGGAAGATACCGTTTCGTTTACAGGTTTAGTCAGAGATTCATCATTAACGGATACTACCAAATTTTTGAATTTATCTGTCAATTCGAAAGCATATTATTGGCGTGTTAAGGCAAAGAATGAAACTGGATGGGGTGTTTTTTCGGGGTGGTTCAGCCTGATTTCTATTCCCGCAGAACTAAAATGGGAACTTGCCGCTACAAACATTGCTGGCCAAATAAGCGGAATATCTTTTCCTGACCCGCTTACCGGGTATGTTGTAACAAATTTCGGATCAACATATAGGACTAACGACGGTGGAAGTAACTGGTCGTTCGTTTCGCAGGATTTCTATATGAGTGCTAATTCATTAGTCTTCACTAATGTTCAAAACGGTTATGTTGCAGCTGGTCCCTATGGAATGACGAACTATCCAACATGGAGTACCGGGGATGGAGGACAGAGCTGGTATCCAGTTGCATATATTAATTATGCAGGCAGCAACATGAGAGCGGTTGGCTCGACACCACAGGGAATTATTTACGCAGGTTCACTTACAACTTTTGGAAATCCACAGAATACTTATTCGGCTATTATAGGACTAAGCGCAGACCCGCTGCTTTATCACACTATACCATTAAATAGAGTTAGAGGAGGCAAAAACAACGCATGGATCGTAGGAGCACAGGGTCTGGTTTACAGAAGCCTTTCAGCTCTCAATGTGGGAGTGAATGTTAATCTAACGGGTATCAGCTTTAACGACGATAATACCGGATATGCTTGCGGGGAAAACAAGTTGTTCAAATCTACAAATAACGGAAGCTCCTGGTACAGATTGTATCCGTTAAGCGATGCGGCAAATTATTATGATGTTTATTTTACGGGAAAAGATACAGGCTGGGTTGCATGTTCACAGGCAGGCTCAGGGATCATACTGGGAACTTATAACGGAGGAAATAACTGGTTTGTTGATTATTCCGGAAACTATTCGGGTAGTGAGTTTTCGGTAGTAAATAATAAGTACGGTTACCTATTATGCGGAAATTCAGTTTTGAGAACTACAAATGTCAGAACATTACTTATTAGCTCTCCTGTTCTACTATCTCCGGCAAATGGCGCCTCAGGTCAACCTTTAGCACCTTTGCTTGACTGGCAGGATGTTGCGGGTGCAGTTAAGTACAGGGTGCAGCTTGCTACCGATACGGGATTCAGCAGTATTATTACTGATGATAGTACATTGACAAATTCCGAGTACTCAGTATCTTTGGGTCTACTGCAGAATTTCACATTCTATTATTGGCGGGTTGCGGCAAAAAATTCAGATAGCTGGAGCGTTTTTTCTGATCATTGGAGTTTCAGAACTTTTGGTTCTCCAAACTCAGTAACCCTAAACTATCCTCCAAATAATGCATCAGGAATCAGTACTTCACTTACTTTTAACTGGTTTACAGCATTACCAACAAAGAAAACAGACAAGAAGACTGTTTCAAATATTGGTAATATGATAAATGATGCAGCAGGTACCAATACTATTGGGAATTACTGGTTTGAACTTACCCGTGATACCTTAAATTTGACAGATCTTGTTACAGATTCATTATTAACTGATACCTCTAAGGCAGTTAGCGGATTGATCTTCAGCAATTCTTACTTTTGGAGAGTAAAAGCTAAAAACGAAGCAGGGTGGGGTGCTTTCAGCAGCTGGTGGAGGTTTAATACAACAAATGGAGTACCTGTTCTTATTTCACCTGTGAATAACAAAACCGAAGAATTTGTAACACCATATATTGACTGGGGTGATGTTGCCGGTGGCGTAAAATACAGGCTTCAGGTTTCTGCAATGAGCAATTTCTCTGTTTTATGGCTTGATGACAGTAATCTTACAGCATCGGAATATAATGTTCCCTCCGGAATTTTAGCATTCAATTCATTGTATTACTGGAGAGTAAAATCTAAAAATTCCGCAGGCTGGAGTAATTTCCAGGTTTCCCCGTTCAGGTTTTTTACACAAATTATACCACCGCCGCCTGTTCCGGTACTTGTTTCACCATTAAATAATTCAACCGGAAATCCGCCTGCCGTACTTCTTGACTGGAATGACGCTTCAGGTGCGGTTAAGTACAATCTGATCGTTTCTGCAGATTCAGGCTTTAGTAATATAATTATTAATGACAGTTCAGTAGTTACTTCTTCTTACCAGGTAATCCAGGGGCTGCTTGATATTGGCTCCAGGTATTATTGGAAAGTTTCTGCAAAGAATAATAATTCATGGAGTAGATTTTCAAATGTATGGAATTTCAAAACTTCCGGAATACCATTACAGGTCGTTTTAAGCTTCCCTCCGGATAATTCTGTTGAACAGCCTCTAAATTTGACCTTTTCCTGGTTTATTGCTTATGAATCGCTGAATAAAACGAAAAGTTTAAACAGTAGTTCAAAAATTCTAAATAATTTTCAATTAAAAAATACCGCGGATAAAAACAGGGATAACTCCTATTCGATTGATAGATATTGGTTTGAACTTTCAGATGATACTAATGTTATTAGCAGTATAATTGACTCTTTGTTAACCGATACATTAAAACCTGTAACCGGATTAAATATATTTACGAAGTATTACTGGAGAGTGAAGGCAAGAAATGAGAATGGATGGGGATCATTCAGTAATTGGTGGAGCTTTACAACCACAAATAATCAGCCTCCGGCAGCACCTGTATTGGTTACACCTGTAAACAATGCTTCTGATATTCCGGTGACACCGTTATTAGTATGGAATGCAGTCAGCGGCGCATCAGGTTACCGCTTGCAGGTTTCTGCTTTCAGCAGCTTCAGTACTTTGTGGGTAGATGACAGTAACATAACCGCAGCTCAATATAATATCAAAAACGGGGTTCTTGCATACAATTCATTGTACTATTGGCGTGTAAAAGCTAAAAATTCTGCCGGCTGGGGTAATTACCAGTCTGCGCCTTTCAGATTCTTTACCATGATAATCCCGCCGCCGGCGGTGCCGGTACTTGCATCTCCGGTTAACGGGGCAACTGGGATATCCTTAACACCTTTGCTTGACTGGAATGATGTCAGCGGGGCGGTAAAATACAGGTTAATCGTTTCGAGTGATTCAGGGTTTACAAACATAATTGTAAATGACAGCACATTGATAACTTCGCAGTATAGCATACCGGCAGGTTTACTTGTTAACAGCACTGTGTATTACTGGAAAGTTGCCGCTAAGAACTCAATGTACTGGGGTTCAACTTCAGAGAAATTCAGCTTCAGAACCTTTGGCAATCCGCAGACAGTTGTATTGCTTTCACCTGCCAATAATTCAATTGAGCAGCCGCTCAATATTACATTTACATGGATGAAGGCACTGGAATCACTGCGGAAAATTGGTTTTGATACCGGCCCTAAACATGCATTTACAGGTAATGTGATATTTGGCGAAAAAAGCGGAACGGATGCAATAAGCAGATATTGGTTTGAAATTGTGACGGATACCGTTTCAATGGCCGGACTAATAAGCGATACTGTTTTAACTGATACTGTTAAATCATTGACCGGATTAAATGCAGCTGCAAATTATTATTGGAGAGTCAAAGCTTTTAACGAAGCAGGCTGGGGTCTTTTCAGTGCATGGTGGAAGTTTACAACTATAAGCGGCCTGCCGCCGGCTCCGCCGGTGCTGGTTTATCCAGCCAACAGGGCAGCCGATATCCCGGTAACTCCGCTTCTGAACTGGAACGACGCACCGGGTGCGCAGAAATATTACCTGCAGGTATCGGCATTTAGTAATTTTTCTGTATTTTGGATCAATGATAGTAATATTACATTATCTGAATACCAGGTTCCAAACGGTGTTCTGGCTTACAATTCAGGTTACTTTTGGCGTGTAAAAGCTAAAAATGACGCCGGTTGGGGCAACTTCCAGGTAACACCATTCAGATTCTTTACTCTTGTTACTCCGCCGCAGTCACCGCCTGCACTGGTTTCTCCCGCAAACGGATCAGTGAATATTTCTCTTACTCCTCAATTGGACTGGAGTGATATCGCATCCGCATTGAAATACAGGGTTCAGGTTTCAGCCGGCAGTAATTTTGTTAATACTGTTATTGATGACAGCAGCTTGACCGAATCGCAGCATATCATTGCTCCGGGATTACTATCATATAATACGGGGTATTACTGGAGGGTCTCTGTGAAAACAGGTACATCTTGGAGCGCATTTTCAAATTCATGGAGCTTTACCACTGTAATAGCCTTAAACTCACCGGCTTTGCAGCTGCCGCTGAACAAAGATACCGGCATTACCGTAACAACACTTTTCAAATGGGCTGGTGTTGCGGGTGCAACCGGTTACAGATTACAGGTTTCTGCATTTTCAAATTTCTCGGTACTGTGGATCGATAAGTATGTGACAGATACGTTATATCAGACTCCAAATGGAGTGCTTGCGTATAATTCACGGTATTTCTGGAAAGTGAAATCTCTAAGAACAGGTGATTCAAGCAGCTTTTCAAATCCGTATTATTTCTTTACAAAAATATTTCCATATTCCGATGGCATTCCTGAATTTGAAAGTTCCAGAATCCTAGATCTAACAGAACTGATAAGCACCGGTTCAAAAGCTTCATATTCTGTGGAATTCTGTAAGGATACTTTGTTCAGTGATGTTGTTTTTAAACTTGATAAAGTTAAGAGTGATAAAGCAGAGCTTGACCTGGGATCCTTCGATGAATATTCTACTTATTTTTGGCGCGTTTGCCGCGAAGGCGATAAACCTGAGTATTCCGGTATCCGCGTGCTCGCAACATACGTAACAAAACAATCTCAACTGATGAGTCTGCGCAGCAGTTCTGTTATTCCGGAGAAATTTTCGCTGTATCAGAATTATCCCAATCCATTCAATCCGGTTTGCAGGATCAAGTTCGATATACCCGAAAATAGCAAGTCGAAAACTGATTTT
Organism: Ignavibacteria bacterium; assembly: GCA_041859235.1. Lineage (GTDB taxonomy): Bacteria > Bacteroidota > Ignavibacteria > Tepidaquicellales > OLB5 > OLB5. Next base: position 21,469 of record JBHEKV010000168.1, read on the forward strand.
GTAAAACTGGTGGTTTATGATCTGATCGGCAGAGAAATAGCAGTATTGGTGAATGATGATTTGGAACCCGGTACGTATGAGATTAACTGGAATGCAATGGAAATGCCAAGCGGTGTTTATATATATCAGATGAGAACCGCTTCATTTACAGATACGAAAAAAATGGTTTTGCTTAAGTAACTTATATTCAGTTGAGTATAAATATAAAAAGACAGCATTTAGCTGTCTTTTTTATTTTGTTGAATTCGGCAGCTGCCGAATGAAATCGGTACAGACAGATTGCCCGACTAGGGAAAGCCAGTCCCGACATACAATGTCGGGAAACCTGGACTTTTCCCGACACAAAGTGTCGGGACGTGTTTGCCAGTAATTCGATCTATAAAAAAGACAGCATTTAGCTGTCTGTTGGAGTTGCCCGACTAGGGGTCGAACCTAGACTTTCCTGATCCAGAATCAGGCGTGTTGCCAGTTACACCATCGGGCAATTTTTTGTACCTGCAAATATAACAATTTTGATTTTTGTTGTAAAGGTGAAAAGAATTTATCCTGATTTAAACAAAAAAACCGCTCTTTTGTGAGGCTAATTAATCTGAATTATTTGAAACTGGTTGCTTGATTCAGCTAATTTTATATATTAAACTAACTGATTTTAGCTTTTTTATGGGAAGATGTTTTCGTAAATTTGTATTGTTTTGATAAGTTTAGTAACTTACATTATGATATTCAGAATATCCGTAACAATTATATTGTTTAACATCTGTTTGTTTTCCCAACAGATTGTCATGTTCAAGGCTCCGCCCGGAAACATTTCACTGCCATCTGTATTAGCAGATGAGAACGGTGTCCCTAAGTCTACGGGCCTCGGAATTATTGAAACCAAATGGACAACATCTTCGGATCCTGCTGCTGAATCAATGCTTGAGAGTTTTTCTGCTTCATCTGAGTCAGGAATAAAGAAGATAATAGGCGATATACTTGTAAAGGCTAATATTAGCGGTGAGAATATTGCCAGGCTGAAGATAAATTTTAAAAGCACAGGTATAGAAGAAAGAGGTATTGATAAGAATGATGTGGTATTTCATGAAGATTTTTCCGTGAAGTATCAGGCAGATAACTTGTTTTTGGTTACAAGATTATTCCGCACAGGCAATGCAGTGCTGGAAATTACAGAATCAGGTACATCTGCGTTTAACCCGGATACAAAGAATGCTTTATCCGAAGGACTCCGGTTTGGAAACAAAACCGAAACTATTGTGGAGAACAGAATGGTTGTGGAGATCCAGAACCTTGTTTTTGCTTATGAATATCAGCCTTTGAGTATAGAGCGTATAAATGATAAAGAAATATATATCCCTATGTATTATGATGTTGATATCGGTATTAATTCAATATCAGGCATGACAGTTACAGAAGGCGGGAAAAATGAGTTTTACTGCAGCGTTCGCACAAAATTTTCAGATAATCCTGTTGGTTTCAAGATCAGTGATACTGATCAGAAATTCAGTTTCAGGGCAGGCAATAAAGAAAGCTATACTTTAAAATATATTGAAGCTGGCGGAAATAAGATCAAATTTCTATTATCAGGTTTCAGTGTAAACTTTCCCTGATAGATCTGTATTTTTTCCCTGTTCAGTCAGTTTAATATCCTTTGCGGGAATATTAATGTAATAAATTTAATTCTATTAATGCAATTCAGACTTAAGAGATCAACCATCGAAGATGCAGGTATCGGTGTTTTCACAACTTCGTTCATAAAAAAAGGCGACAAACTTCACACACTGTTCCATGAAAATGATGTAATTTGGGTTTCAAATGAAGATTATGAAAATCTGAATATACCACATGAGCTGAAAGAGAATTTTTCAATAAAATTTGATGATGGTTACTCTATGCCCGGAGATTTTAACCGCATAAGCGTAGGCTGGTACCTTAATCACTCCGATAGCCCCAACCTGCATTCAGACGATGAATATGAATATTATGCCTCACGCGATATCCAGCCCGGGGAAGAGTTGTTTATAGATTATGAGGGGCTGTAAACAAAAAAGCCTCTCATATCAAATATGAGAGGCTTCAAATAGGATTGGGCAGGTTATGCCCTTGCCCTCCTAAAACTTATACTTATCATACACGCTCCTTTCTCAGTGGGTCTGCTTTTATTTCCCCACATACCAATATAACCAAAATTTAATCAAAATTATTCCCAATTTCTTTTGATTCAATTCTTCATCAGGATCTCATCAAATATCTTTTCTTTACCAAGTTTCCTGGTACAGAAAAACCAGTCATAACATTTAACATCAACTTCTTTGCCGTCCATTCTGTCTTTTGCAACGCCGCATGAACCTGCCGGAGGAACTATAACATCATCACCGGGTTTCCAGTCAGCGGGTGTAGCAATACCAAATTTGTCAGAAGTTTGCAGTGCAATAAGCACACGGTACAATTCATCAAAATTCCTGCCAACGTTCAAAGGGTAATATACAATTGTTCTGATAACTCCTTTGGGGTCAATGAAAAAAACCGCACGAACTGCCTTTGTTGCACTCTCGCCTGGCTGTATCATACCGTATTTTTTCGCAACCTCCATTGTGATATCTTCAATGAGCGGGAATTTAACTTCAATTTCCTTCATACCTCTGTATTCGATCTTTTCTTTAATTGTTCGCAGCCACGCAATGTGACTGTACAACCCGTCAACTGAAAGTCCCACCAGTTTGCAATTAGCTTTAGCGAATTCATCTTCCATTTTCGCGAATGTCATGAATTCTGATGTACATACAGGTGTAAAATCAGCAGGGTGACTGAATAATATTACCCACTTGCCTGAATATTCAGCAGGGAAGTTTATCTCACCCTGAGTGGTAACAGCTTTAAATTCCGGCGCCGGGTCGCCAATTCTTGGCATTGAATATATTTTTTCATCCATAATGTGTAGTAATTGAATTGATTAATTATTTTTTGTAAATATTCAGATTTCTTATTCTTAAGAATTTATCATCTACACTTCCTTTAAGTAACATACATTCAAGTTTAATTGTTGAATTAACCATCTTGAATCCGAAACCATGAACCTGGTTCAAATCCCTGGTATTTTCAGTGAAATAGTTACTGAAATAGGTCGATCCTCCCAAAAGAGTATCATATACAGCCACACTGACAATTACATAATCAGTTGTATCAATATCAGTCTCAGACCAGAACTCAACATATATAGAATCGGTATTTTCAAATGTTAAAGGTATTGTATCGTGATATTCCCTGAGTCCGGGACCGGAAAGTTCAATCAATGCATGTGAATAAATTGGCTGCGGAGTATTAGTTTGTACAACTGTATTATCTTCACCACAGGAAAGGAAAATAAGAGCGAAAATTGAAGCAATTAAAAAATGAATTTTCATTTTTCACCCCTTTTAAGAGAAAGTTTTATGTTTTGGGAAATTTATTTATTTTGACCTATACTAATCTTCTGTTGATTTTTTAGTTCTGTCTTACTTCGCTTTTTGGAAAAGAAGTTTCACATTTGACTTCTATCGTTTGACATTTCACGTTTGACATTTCACGTTCTGCGCGTTTTGCAGTCCCGCGTTTCTACATAGCGGGATCATATTTTCATTTAAAGCTGTTCAGGGCTTTCATATAATTAGCTCTTTCAAAAGCACCGGGGTTTGCAACTGACCTGTGGCTCATCGAGCCCCGCATCATCTTAAGCGATTCGTATTCATGTTCGGTCATCCATTTTTCCATATCAGCAAGTATTGTTTTAATATGATCTATTCCGTATTTATGCAGCGCCGCAAAAATCTGCGTTACGGCAGCTCCTGTCATTGCAAGTTTTAACACATCTTCTGCGGTGTTTACACCGCTTGTAGCCGCAAGCGAAGCATTTATCCTGCCATAAAGGATCGCAATCCACCTTAACGGCAGGCGCATTGACTGGCTGTTGCTGAGAAGTACATTTGGCACTACTTCAAGATTCTCAAGATCAATATCAGGCTGATAGAACCTGTTAAATAATACCAGACCATCAACCCCTTCATTATCAAGTCTTTTTGCAAAATGGCCAAGTGCGCTTATATACGGACTTATCTTCATAGCGACAGGTATACTAATATTTGCCTTAACAGAGCGGAGCGTTTCTACATAAATATTCTCTATATCTTCTGAAGTTGTATCAAAATCAGTTGCCAGCATATATACATTCAGTTCCAGTGCGTCAGCGCCCGCTTCTTCAATAAGCTTTGCGTACTTCGTCCAGCCGCCATCGGTACAGCCGTTCAGGCTTCCTATGACAGGGATATTCACACTCTTTTTGATATTATGCAAATGTTCAAGATATTCTTCCGGCCCAAGATTATAACTTTGCTCGGGGAAATATTTCAATGCCTCTGCATGCGTATCTTCATGATAAGAGGTGTGGTGATAAAGCTCCAGCGCCTCGTGAGTGATCTGCTCTTCGAAAAGTGAATACATCACAATTGCTGAAGCGCCGGCATCTTCCATTTTTTTGATATTGCCAATATCCTTTGTTAATGGTGAAGCTGAAGGTATAATAGGGTTCTTCAGGTTCATTCCCATGTAATGTGTTGATAGGTCTATCATGATCGTCTGTTCCCGCAAAAGCGGGTATCTTTTTTATTTAATGACTAATTTTAGAAACTTATTATTTTATCAGAATCCATATACCAGGCTGTAAGTTCAGCCATCGTGCTCATTACGGTTCCTTCAATCACCGATGCGGACTCAATGCCTCTTGCAGCCGCGCATGAACCGCAGATCTTAACCTCACCTTTATTATTCAGTACTGATTTTATCATTCGTTCAATATTATAATAACCGTTCGGTGTAACCTGTCCCGCTTTTGAGCAGGCTGCCGCATCTGCCATAAGAAAGATTCTGACAACTTCTCCCGGGAAATCTTTCTGAATCTGCATTGCAAGTCTTAAACCATTGTATGGTTTTTCACTGCCGTAAGGCTGCTCATTCAATATTATCAGATGTTTCATATTAATATTATATCTTTACAAATGCTTTCTGGTAATCTGCCGTCAGGTCTTCATACATTTTCCAGCGTTTATTAACATCTTCCTGTGCTTCCGCCATAAGTAACTTGGCCTGTTCAGGGTGACTCTTTGTCAGCATCTTATACCTTGTTTCCATATACGCATAATCAGCCAGTTTTATCTTTGGCGGTTTGCTATCCAGTTTGAACGGTGTTTCGCCCTGTTCAATTAATTCAGGGTTGAACCTGAATAGCGGCCAATAGCCTGATTCAACCGCGGCTTTCTGGTTTTGGTTAGCTGTCCGCATTGTGATGCCATGAGCAATACAATGACTATAAGCTATAATAAGCGAAGGCCCGTCGTATTTTTCAGCTTCTGTAAAGGCTTTCAGAGTCTGTGAATCGCTTGCTCCCAAAGCAACCCTTGCTACATATACGTTTCCATAACTGACTGCAAGCAGTCCGAGATCTTTCTTTGCTGTAGTTTTGCCTGCCGCAGAAAATTTTGCAACAGCTCCGCGCGGTGTTGATTTTGAGGTCTGACCGCCTGTATTTGAATATACTTCTGTATCAAGTACAAGAAGGTTAACATTTTTCCCTGAAAGCAGCACGTGGTCAAGTCCGCCGAATCCGATATCGTAAGCCCAGCCATCGCCGCCCATTATCCACACAGATTTCTTCACAAGGTAATCGCTCAGCCATTCTAGCGACCTTGCTCCGTCTCCTTTAATGCTCTTCAATTTCTTTTTCAGGTCATGAACCCTTGCCCTCTGATTAAATATTCCCAGCTCATCATCCTGATTTGCGTTCAGTATTTCATCTGTCAGTTTTTCGCCGATCTCAGGGGCGAATTTTTTCAGAAGGAATTCTGCCTGCTCCTTATGTTTATCAATTGCAAGACGGTAACCTAAACCAAATTCTGCGTTATCTTCAAATAATGAATTGCTCCATGCCGGGCCGCGGCCATCTTTATTTTTTGTCCATGGTGTTGTTGGCAGATTGCCGCCGTAAATGCTGGAGCATCCTGTAGCGTTAGCTATTACGGCGCGGTCACCAAATAACTGGCTTACAAGTTTTACATAGGGAGTCTCACCGCATCCTAAACATGCCCCTGAAAACTCAAACAACGGCTGTAAGAACTGTGAATCTTTGACCGCTGATGTATTAACTTTTGTCCTGTCAACTTCAGGCAGATTCAAGAAGTAATCAAAATTGACCGCTTCTTTTTCCCTTAAGCCGTCGGTTTCATTAGATACCATATTGATGGCTTTAAACCTTGTCTCCTGTTTATTTTTTGCCGGGCATACTTCAACACATATCCCGCAGCCGGTGCAGTCTTCAACTGCAACCTGCAGGCTGTATTGTGCGCTTTCGCCGTATTCTTTGCCCCTGTATTTGGTATACTTAAATGTTTCGGGTACATTAATAAGTTCTGCAGCATCATAAACCTTGGGTCTGATAGCAGCATGCGGGCAAACTATTGCGCATTTGTTGCACTGTATGCAGACAGCCATATCCCATACCGGTACTTCCAGTGCAATATTTCTTTTTTCCCACATAGCTGTTGCCGAAGGGTATGTACCATCATCGGGCAGCATGCTAACCGGTATCATATCACCCTTGCCTTCGATCATCATTGATGTAACTTTCCGCACAAATTCAGGCGCTTTGGCAGAAACTGCTTCTCTCATTTTAAGCTCACCTGAAGTATTTTTCGGAATTTCAACTTCAAACAGGTTTGCAAGTGTTTTATCAACGGAATCAAAGTTCATCTTTACAACCGCTTCGCCTTTTTTGCCATATGTTTTTTCAATGCTCTTTTTGATCTTTGCAATTGCCTCTTCGCGCGGCAGAATGTTTGAAATTGCAAAGAAACATGTCTGCATGATAGAATTGATCCTCAATCCCATGCCCGTTTCTTTTGCAACTTTATACGCATCTATGATATAGAACTTTATCTTTTTATCAATAATTGTTTGCTGTACCCTTTTAGGCAATTCACCAAATATCTGCTCTTTTGGTATAAGTGTGTTCAAAAGGAACGTAGCGCCTTCTTCCGCATTTGCCAGCATGTCAATCCTATCCAAAAATGAAGGCTGGTGGCAAGCTATAAAATTAGCTTTAGTGATAAGGTATGTTGAGCGTATTGGTTTTGGTCCGAACCTCAAATGCGAGGTTGTCATTGAGCCGGATTTTTTTGAATCATATACAAAGTAGCCTTGCGCAAAATTATCGGTTTCTTCGCCAATAATTTTAATTGAATTCTTATTTGCTCCAACAGTGCCATCTGCCCCAAGGCCGTAGAACATTCCGCGGAATGTCTGCGGATCTTCTACTGATAGCGCTGTGTCGAAATCTAAACTTGTATTTGTAACGTCATCAATTATTCCTACTGTAAAATGATTTTTAGGATTTTCTTTCTTCATTTCATCATAAACAGCTTTTATCATTGTAGGGGTGAATTCCTTGGAAGATAAGCCATACCTTCCGCCTGTAATTTTGGGGAATTTTCTCAGTTTCAATGTACTGTTACTGTATGATTCGGTAATTGCATTTACAAAATCCAGATATAAAGGCTCGCCGCCCGAACCCGGTTCTTTTGTTCTGTCCAGAACTGATATTTTTTCCGCGGTTGCAGGAATAACTTCAAGCAAGTGCTCCAGTGAAAACGGTCTGTAAAGCCTTACGGTTATCAGACCGACTTTTTCGCCTTTTGCAATTAACCAGTCAGTAATTTCCTTTGCCGGTTCATTGCCTGAACCCATTAACACTATAACTCTTTCAGCTTCGGGGTGACCGTAGTAATCAAACAATTTGTATTTCCTGCCGGTTAGCTCACCGAATTTATCCATATACTTCTGAACAATTGCAGGGCATTTGTCGTAATACTTATTTACTGTTTCCCTTGCCTGGAAATATACATCGGGGTTCTGTGCCGTGCCGCGTATGAACGGGTTATCAGGTGTTAACGCTCTTTTTCTGTGTTCTAAGATCAGCTCTTCGCTTATCATAGCTTTCATATCTTCATAAGTAAGCTGCTCAATTTTCATAACTTCATGTGAAGTCCTGAAGCCATCAAAGAAATGCAGGAATGGTATTCTGCTTTCAAGCGTGGATGCCTGTGCTATAAGCGCCATATCCATCGCTTCCTGCACTGAGGCAGATGCAAGGAGTGCGAATCCTGTTTGCCTTACAGCCATTACATCACTGTGATCACCGAAAATTGAAAGTCCCTGCGCAGCTATTGAACGTGCGGAAACATGGAAGACCGTAGAAGTAAGTTCACCCGCGATCTTATACATGTTTGGTATCATAAGAAGCAAACCCTGCGAAGCGGTGAATGTAGTGGTTAATGCTCCGTTTTGTAATGCACCGTGTACTGCCCCGGAAGCTCCGCCTTCTGACTGCATTTCCTGAACTGTGGGAATTATCCCCCACATGTTCGGTTTATTTTGTGATGCCCATTCGTCGCAAAGCTCTCCCATGTTTGATGATGGTGTGATAGGGTAGATTGCGCAAACTTCGTTTAAATTGTAAGCAACATATGCAGTTGCTTCATTTCCGTCTATAGTTACTTTTCTGCGTTCCATTGAATTTTTACGTTTAAATCAAATATTTACTATTCAAAATTAACACTATTGGTCATTATTAAATATGATTTCAGTCATATTTGAACCTAATTTTCAGCATATTTATTATTAGGTACAAAAAATTTTAAAAAAAGTATATATTTAAATAAATTGTTCATAAGGACATGATATCTGAACCAAAAGAAGTTAAAGCATTGGATAATTACCGCATTTTCCTCAAGTTTTCTAACGGAAAAGAGGGGATAGTTGATCTTTCGGAATTCCAGGGAAAGGGTGTCTTTAAAGCCTGGGATGAGAATGGGTTATTTGAGAAAGTTCACATAAATGAAGAAACAAAAGCTATTGCATGGGATGAAAATCTGGAGCTCGATGTGAATAATCTTTACCTGAAGTTAGTTGGCAAAAGTTTTGATGAGTGGAAAAATGAAAATTTAGAATATGCCTCAAATAAGTAGGTTTTTTGGAATA
>JBHEKV010000169.1:0-27931 GCA_041859235.1 Ignavibacteria bacterium
ACTTCTGAACCATCAATGACAGTGTTAGGATACTGAACAGATCTCCTATCGCCACCGGTCTTGAATGTGAAATTCAGTGCCAGACCAATCACCACTAAAACAAGAAAAATCGTGGAAATTCTTTTGATCATTTTATTCCCTTTCATTTGAATTATGTTAAATATTTTTAAGAATATTCTTAAATTTTATGCAATATAATAATTTTACGAAATATTTCAAGTATAATTAAAATTATACAAAAATATCAAAATTTAGCAATAACACTACTTTACAAGTATCATTTTTTTAACATCAGTAAAATAGTTCGATTCAAACTTGTAAAAATAGATTCCGCTTGCCAATTGAGAACCGTTGAATGAATAATTGTACTTTCCGGCAGGAAGTTCCTGTCTAAATGAAGAGACTTCTCTTCCGGTTATATCAAATACCTTAATGGTTACGTTATCAGTTTTCGCAAGATCGAACTTAATATTTGTAACCGGGTTAAAAGGATTCGGATAATTCTGATACAAATTAAATTTCAATGGAACTTCCGCAGAGATCTGCTGAATACCAATGGTATTAAATTTATTCTTAGCTGTGTTGGAATTATTGACAAGATCAGCTTTATTAGTTCCCTTCACAACTGCAAATCCAACAACAACTGAATCATTATTATTCAGATTTATCGGTCCGGCAGAAATTGTAAAGCAGTTTACTCCTGGTCCAACACCGCCATTAACTATACCACCGCTTATTGCATCCCATTTCTCCTGGGTTGTGAAACCAGTCAAAACTTCGGAAGAATTGATACCTTTGTAATTCACATTCTGGTCCGAAAGCAACCTTACTCCCAGGTAGGGGTCAGTAGTAGTATTATTGAAAGAATAACCAAGTTTGTTCAAAGTATCAATTGCGGTTATATTATTGCTGTTCTGCGTTGCAGGGGTATAATACATAAAAAGTCCCGCGTACATATTTGAGATATTGGCACCGCTTGTATTTTTAATAGTATACCGCAGAATGATATAGTTTGCATCTGGTGCGCTGTTCCATGCAAAACTCTCAGCCCTCACGGTAACACCTATCTTATTGGACCCTGCTCCGTCATCGTTAAAATAACCTTTTCCGTCTTCATTTGAAAATGATGCTGTTCTTTGCAGAGTATAATTTGTCAAAGCAAAAAAATCACTGTCAGAAACATTTGCAGGAACTGTTCCCCTTCTGCACTCATCTGATACTTTTGTATTGCTTACTCCTATCATCAGGCCGCCTTCCAGCATTTGGTTGCCAGCATATGAAGAAACAACCAGTCCGCTTCCGTACGCCTGGGTCTTCTTGCCAACTGCCCCGTCCTTAGTCAAAGATAGTTTCATGTTATTTATATCATGTGTAACCCATCCCTGCCTGAAAGTTACACTAAATGTTGAAGTTGCTGCGTTATGATAAGCATTTGAAGATGTCCTCAAATTAAATGTCACGACCCTGTCAAACGGGCAAGTGGTTTTTGCTTTCACCCTGAAAGTGTTTGATGGTGTTGTGCTGTACGTTGTATAGGCATTAAGCGTTCCTACGTACAACGAATCCTGTACAATTTCAACATTGGGATCTGCGGTTGTTAATCTAAGTGAAATATTGTTACCTGCCAACCAAATGTTCTTATAATCCATAGTGAATGTAACAACTTCATTAGCATCATATATCTTATCATTGTTGCCATACAATGAATCACTTGCTGTATTAGAAATAAGTGATACTATTGGATAATCAGATACACACTTAAAAGCATTAACTCTGCCTGTGCCAAGTAATCCGATATATGCCGGATTGAGATTATATATACTATCCACACCAAGTTTTAATCTCTCAACTATCTGTGTATTTGTCCAGGCAGGATATTTTGATTTTATCAATCCAACCACTCCCGATGTAATCGGGGTTGACATTGAGGTTCCGTTAAATATAGCGTATCCATTATCGTAGACAGTGCTCAGGATACTTTCACCCGGAGCGATGACATCAACTGTAGTGTGATAATTAGAGAAACTTGCTTTTATATCGCCTGAATTTGAAGCAGCTACGTTAACTACGTTATCATATGAAGCCGGGTATCTTGGTGCATTGATACCGTCGTTTCCGGCTGAAGCGCAAATAACCACACCTGCCGACCATGCGTCATTTATGATATTCTGGGTAGCCGCACTATATGATGCACTACCAAAGCTGCAATTAATGATCTTTGCGCCATTTTGATAAAGGAACACTATACCGGCGTTGGAATTATAAATGCTGTTATCGGGAACATCAGGGGCATGTTTTGAAATGCGCAGTTTGCATTTAAAGCCGGGCCCGGCACCGTGGACGTTGTTATTGGCCACCTGTGATGCACAGCCTGATACATGCGAGCCGTGATCGCTTCCGCCCATTATATTAGGATCGTTATCATAATAATAGAAATCCCATCCTTTAAAATCATCTATATATCCATTATTGTCGTTGTCAATTCCGTCAACCGGGTCAGCATAATTATACTTTATGTTTGCGCCAAGATCCGGGTGATCAAGATCACTGCCGCTATCAACAATTCCAATAACTACATTTGTGTCACCTTGTGTGATATCCCACGCCTGGTAACAGTTTATTCTATTAATGTGATATTGCTGACTGACAATCGGGTCGTTGGGAACAAACAATGCGTCATATATGAATTCAGGCTCAGCCCACTCAAGTATATCTTTATTTGCTTCAAATATTTCATTTGATAGGTCTGTTGGGTCAATTTTACCCTGGTATTTTATAGTGACGAATTTATCAAGGTCATCATCTCCGGGAAGTCTCTTGCTGAGATCAGTTTTTAAAGGAAATGGTTTGTATATTTTTGTGACTTCATACTGGTTAAGGATGTTATCTACTCTGGCGTTACCGGTAGATTGTAATGAAACATTGTTATTATGTTCTCTGAACTTAATGTTAATAATACCAGGCTGGTATTTAGCCCCGTCAACTGAACGAACTATAGTACGTTCATTTATTCTTTTATATTTGAGTTCCGGATTATCCCTGAAACTAAAAATAACCAGACAAAGAGGGCATAAAATAAATAGTAAAAAATTTTTCAATTTCTCAGATTCGGTTAATTTTTAAATGGAATTTAGTATAATCTATATATAAAATTTCAATCTTGCAATGCTTAATTTTTTAATGATTTTGCACTTTTTTTATTTCAGACCGGATGCGTTTCAAGCATTAGGTATAAGTTCAGTTAAATGGAACAGTTTTAAAATGAGTATTTATCAAAATTTTTTGTTTAAAGAAATTTTGATTTGAATGCTTAGATTTTCAGTATGGTTAGATTTTATAAACAACACAGCAAAAGGTATTGCGAATACTTTGTGAATTGATAAACAACACTATAATAGCCATATTTACTTCTTATGGGAAGACTTTTTGATTGGCTTATAGACAAAATTGAGTTTTTTTTCCAGGAAGTTGGAAGGATAACATATCTGATTTGGGGCATTATTTTAAGTTTTCCCCGGGTTTTCAGAGATAGAAAGCTTATTCTGGATCAAATGGAGCACATCGGGGTGGGCTCAATCCCGCTGGTAATTATCATAGGTTTTTTTACCGGGGCAGTTTCTGCATGGCAGGCAGCATACCAGTTTCAGGGTTTCATTTCTCTTTCATATCTGGGCTCAGCAGTTACCAAAGCTATTTTTATAGAACTGGGTCCGGTACTCACCGCAATTGTACTCGCCGGCAGAATAGGCGCTTCTATTGCCGCGGAACTTGGAACAATGAAGGTTACAGAACAGATTGACGCGCTGGAATCACTTGCTATAAATCCGGTGCGTTATTTGGTGATGCCCAGGTTTCTGGCAAGTATTGCTATGCTTCCGCTGCTTACAATTATTGCGAATTTTATTGCTATTCTCGGGGCTTTTGGGGTATCCTATTTTTTTATGGATGTTTCATTTCAGGTTTTTTTCACCAGTGCCAAGAGAGTTTTTGAGATCAAAGATATCGCGGGCGGCTTGACAAAGGCAGTTTTCTTTGGTGCGTCAATCTCGATTCTTGGATGTCATGTTGGTTTAAATGCAAAAGGAGGCGCACTTGGAGTTGGTAATGCCACTATCAGAGCCTTTGTACTTGCTGCATCAATGACACTTATTCTGGATTATATCCTGTGGACAACTATTTTTGGTTAGAAAAGAATATTGAGGATTCTTAACTTCCTGGTATCCTTGAAATGAATATACTGTTATGAGTAAAAAAAACACTAAGAACAAAGGTCCGCAGCAGGTAAAAAGATCTTCTGAAACGGATAAAAAAAACCTGTATGCTGTTATTTTAATTACCGCAGTTTTGGGAATTTTTTCATATTCATCAGGATTGAACAATTCATTCACAAACTGGGATGATGAAGAAATGGTAGTGAATAATCCTGCGGTTAAATCGCTTTCTTTACAGAACATTCTGGAACAGTTTACCACCTTTCATCATAGCCACTACCATCCGCTTGTGAATATTTCCTATGCAATAGAATACAAATTCTCGGGTTTAAACCCCTTTGTCTATCATTTGACGAATCTCATTTTTCATTTGCTGAATTCAATTCTTGTTTACCTTATATTGTTCAGACTCTTCAAAAATAACTTTGCAGCAGCTTTGGCTGCCGTTTTGTTTGTTGTACATCCATTACACACGGAATCAGTTGTTTGGATAACTGAAAGAAAAGACATGCTGTATTCTTTCTTTTATCTTCTCGCTATCTTGTTTTACCTTTACGGCAAAGAATCAAGAACAAAAAAATATGACTTATACATCTACCTTTTTTTCATTTTGTCCTGCCTTTCCAAAGCAAGCGCAGTAACTTTGCCGGTTGTGCTTCTTCTTATCGACTATTTCAGCGAAAAAAAGGTAACTGCCGGATATTTGAAGGAAAAAATTCCTTTGTTTGTAATTTCAATACTTTTTGGAATTATTAACATAATGGCACAATATGAAAAACCCCTGACGGGGACTTTGATGGAAATTCCAAAGTTCGATGTTTTTTCAAAAATATTAATTGTCTTCCACAATTATACATTTTACATGTATAAAACAATTGTTCCGATCAATCTTTCTGCATTTTATCCTTATCCTGACCCGTCTTTATCCGGACTGCCAGTTGTTTTCTGGGCAGCTCCGTTTATTACAGGAATAATAATATACCTGGTCTATCTTAGCAGAAAAATTGATAGTGTTATGATATTCGGAATGCTGTTCTATACAATAACCATCCTTCCCGTACTTCAAATCGTTCCGGTTGGAAGGGCAATTACTGCTGATAGATTTGCGTATTTGCCATTATTAGGCTTACTGCTTGTGTTATCTTACCTCCTGCATTTGTTTTATGAAAACACGCTGAACTCACATGCAGTGAAAAAAGTACTTCTGGGTTTAATCGCCGTATTAGTAATTGGGCTGGCTTACCTTACCAGGAATCAGAGTATGATATGGGAAAGCAGTATGACCCTGTATTCTGATATGGTAAAGAAATTTCCTGAAAATTCCGTTGGCTACAATAACAGAGGTACATTATACCTTAAAGAAAACAAGTATAATGAAGCAGAGAGTGATTTTGCAAATGCACTAAAGTACAACAGCAGTTATGCTGCCGCTTATAATAATATGGGTTTGCTTATGAACGGCAGGACAAAGTACGACAATGCAATTGAATACTTCAATAAGGCAGTTGAACTGAACAACAACTACGCTGAAGCTTATTTTAATATGGGTTTAACTTACTTTAACAAAAACGAAGTTGATAAAGCCATTGAGCACTATAAAAAAGCAATTTCAATAGACCCCGGGTTTGCTGTGGCTTACAATAATCTTGGTAAAGCATATGGATTGAAAGAACAAAACCAGGAAGCAATAATCAATTTCGGTAAAGCAATTGAGCTTGATCCTGAATACTCTACTGCTCATTTCAATCTGGCAGTCGCTTATTTTAAGACCGGTAACAACAATGCAGGCCTGAATGAAATGAAAACAGCCGCGAAACTTGGTAATTCCGGGGCAATTGAATTCTGTAAAAAGAACAATATCCCCTTAAATTAAAATAGATCTAGTACATATCAACAAGGGTTCTGGCCATTATCATTTTCTGGACTTCGCTTGTGCCCTCACCAATAGTAGTAAGCTTAACATCTCGGTATAATTTTTCAACCGGAAATTCTTTAATGAACCCGTACCCGCCATGGATCTGGATTGCTTCATTGGTGGCTTTTGTGGCAATTTCACTGGCATAATACTTCGCAAGTGATGCGGCAAATTTGAAGTCTTTTCCTTCATCCCTCAGGACCGCAGCTTTATATGTTAACAGCCTTGCAGCTTCAACTTCAGTAGCCATATCGGCAATCTTGAACTGGATGCCCTGGAATTCAGCCAGAGATTTGCCAAACTGTTTACGCTGTTTTGCGTATTTAACTGAATGATCAAGTGCTGCCTGTGCAATTCCCACAGAAAGCGCAGCAATTGATATCCTTCCTCCGTCAAGTATCTGCATACACTGTTTAAATCCTTCGCCTTCTTTTCCAAGAAGGTTTTCTGCGGGAACCCTGCAGTTATCAAATATGAGTTCACACGTATCGCTGGAACGCATTCCCAGCTTATTTTCTTTCTTTCCCACACTGAATCCTTCAAAACCCTTTTCAACTACAAACGCAGAAATGCCGCGGGAGCCTTTGGATTTATCAGTTACTGCGGTTACGACGGCAGTCTCTCCGACGCCTCCCTGGGTAATAAAACTTTTGCTGCCGTTCAGAATATAGAAGTCACCTTCTTTAACCGCAGTTGTTGCCATTCCGGCTGCATCACTGCCTGATACATTTTCGGTCAAACCCCAAGCCCCGAGTTTTCTTCCTGAAGCAAGGTCCGGGACATATTTCTTCTTCTGCTCATCATTAGAAAAAGTATAAATATGGTTTGTGCATAGTCCGTTATGAGAAGCAACCGTTAATCCAACTGAGGGGTCAGCCTTGGAAATCTCTTCAACAATAATAGCATAATCCAGAATAGAAAGATTAGAGCCCTCATATTCTTCCGGGAACATAATCCCCAGGAATCCCATTTCGCCAAGCTCTTTGGCTATTTCCCAGGGGAATTCGGAAGTTTCGTCATATTTCATAACTACAGGAGCGATCCTGTTCTGCGCAAAATCCCTTGCAAGTTTTTGTATCTCTAAGTTGCTTTCAGATAAATTAAAATTCATTCTGTAATATTATTTAGTTATTAATTTCAAATTCAGAGGAAAAGCTCATCTACAAAATCATACGGTGTAATTTCACGTTCGGAGATCTTACCTATCCTTTTTTCCAGCAGGTCTTTTCTATCTTCAGTCCAGAATTTATTTTCAAGTTTGTTGTTAACAAGCTCATTTATCTGCTTCAGAAGGTTCTCTCTCCTTTTAAGAGCAAGTTTACCTTTAGTTTCAAGATACTCCTTATGCCTGAAAATGAACTCATAGAGTTCTTCTATACCTTTGTTTTTAGATGCCACAGTCTTAATTACCGGGATCTCCCTGTCACTCTCGCGCGTCATTTTGAGATGCAGCATGGTTCTTAGCGCCACTCCCAAAGTCTCAGAGCCTTCACGGTCTGATTTGTTGATTACAAATATATCGCCAATTTCCATAAGCCCTGCCTTCATTGTCTGTACAGCATCGCCTGATTCGGGCACAAGTACAACAATTGTAGTATCTGCGGTTTGTGCGATGTCAAGCTCTGACTGTCCGACACCAACGGTTTCAATTATAATGAAATCTTTACCGCTTGCATCAAGAATCTCGCAGGCTTCTTTTGCTTTTTTTGCCAGTCCTCCAAGGCTTCCGCGTGTAGCCATTGATCTTATAAAAACATCATTATCAGAACCTGATTCCTGCATTCTTATCCTGTCACCAAGAAGAGCTCCGCCTGTAAACGGACTTGTAGGATCAACTGCAATAATACCGATCTTGTACCCTTTGCTTCTCAAAACCTTGGATAAAGCATTGGTGATTGTACTCTTTCCGGCACCGGGCGGACCGGTTATGCCAATAAGGTAAGCTTTGCCTGTATTTTTATAAAGCATCTTCAACAGCTCACCTGACTGCCTTGATTCATTTTCAACCAAAGATATCCCTCTGGCTATGGCGGTCTTTTCTGCTCTAAGTATTCTTTCGGCTAAATGATCTAACAATATTCTTTCAAATTATCAATTCTTATTCTTGAAAAACTCGGTAGTAATTCTTAAGCCAGATTCAATATCAGTTTCCGGCTGCCAGCCAAGCTCTTTGCTTATCTTCTCAAAGCTCAGCACAGAGCGTTTCTGCTCACCAAGTTTGCCCGGCCCGTGTTTCTCTTCAAATTTGGTACCCGCATAATGATTTATTCTGTCAAAAATATAGTTCACATCTGTTTCGCGGGTTGTTGCAACGTTATATATAACCGGACCTTTTGCATCTACTGCCAGCAGGTTTGCGTTGACAACATCCTTCACAAAAACATAATCACGTGTTTGTTTTCCATCGCCGTTGATCAAAGGCTGCGTACCTCCCAGAATTTTATCAGTAAATATAGCAATAACCCCGCATTCACCGTGGGGGTTTTGTCTGGGTCCGTATACATTAGCATACCTTAAGACAACATAATCCAGTCCATACACAAGGTTATAATAGTACAAATATTTTTCTACGCAGTTTTTATTTATTCCGTACGGTGCACTTGGCCTTACAGGATGCTCTTCATCGGCGGGAAAATAATCATGCTCACCGTAAATCGCCCCTCCTGTCGATGCGAATATGAACTTCTTAACGCCGTTTGAACGGGCATTTTCAAGGAGATTGACGGAACCGGCAATGTTCACATTGATATCAAACTTAGGGTCCTCAACTGATTTTCTTAAATCGATCTGTGCCGCATGATGATTAACAATATCAATTTTGTTTTCTTTGAAAACCTGCGAAATATTGTTATCACAGATATCCATTTCATAGAATTTCGCTTTAGGGTTGATGTATTCCTTAACGCCGGTTGACATGTTATCAACAATGATGACATCGTGTCCTTTTTCTATGTATGCATCAGCAATGTTTGAACCAATAAAACCCGCACCGCCTGTTACTAAAATTGTCATTTTAAGATCTGTCCTTAATTGTTCTATAGACCCTTCAAGCCTATATCTGTTCTGTTATATTTGTTTATAAAATTTATTGTTGCCGCATTGTGGTAAGCAATATTTATAGCTTCTTTTAGTCCCAACGGGGAAATCCCTGTAACATTCAATACCCTGCCTCCGTTGGTCAGCATTTTTCCTTCTGAGCTTTTTGTTCCTGCATGAAAGACTATAGCATCATCACATATTTCATTCAGTCCGGTAATTTCCTTCCCGGTCTCATACTTATCGGGATATCCATTTGAAGCCAGCACAACGGTACAGCAAAAATTACCGTTCAATTTAAGCTCATAATTTACAATAGAACCGCTTGCCGATGCCATGAACATATCGGCAATATCGCTGCTTATCAATGGTAAAACAACCTGTGTTTCCGGGTCACCAAACCTGGTATTGAACTCAATTACATACGGGTCACCTGATTTATCAATCATCAAGCCGCAATATAAACAGCCTCTAAACTCATTTCCTTCGCTTTTCATATGCTTCAGAACGGGTTCAATGACTCTTTGCCTGATCTTCTTCATTACTTCATTGTTTACAGCTTTAACAGCCGGCGCGTAAGCGCCCATGCCGCCTGTATTTTTGCCGGTTTCATCCTCACCTATCTTCTTATGATCCTGGGACGCGGGCAGCACTATATAATCAGTTCCATCACATATTGCGAACACCGATGCTTCAACTCCTTCCAGGAACTGTTCTATTACAATATTCTCACCGGCTGAACCAAAGATCTTATCGCCAAAAAATTCATTAACAGTCTGAATTGCTTCATCTACATTTCCGCAAATTACAACACCTTTGCCTGCTGCAAGTCCGTCTGCTTTTATTACAAGGGGGTACTTCGAGTCACTGATAAAATCAAATGCCTTTGCTTTATCATTTAATCCAAACGATTCATAATCTGCAGTTGGAATGTTATTGCGCCTCATGAAATCCTTGGCAAATATCTTGCTGTGCTCAAGTCTAGCAGCGCTTTTTTGGGGACCAAAAATAAGCAGTCCCTCTTTAGTAAACAGGTCAACTATACCTTTTTCCAATGGTACTTCGGGTCCAACTACAGTAAGCTCAATATTATTATCTTTGACAAACCTCAGCAATCCTTCAATATCATCAGCTTTAATATCAACACCAACTGCAATTTCATTTATGCCGGCATTACCAGGTGTGCAATACAATTCTGTTACTTTCGGACTCTGTTTCAGCTTCCATACTATTGCATGTTCTCTTCCTCCGGAACCTATTACAAGGACTTTCATTAAGCTTTCACTCCTTCCTTTATACAAAGCGCGCTGAACTCCATAGCAAGTTTGCCGGCTAGCCGCCTGCGGTCATACATCCCCGTTACCTGCTCATTCGGCACAGGCATGTTACCTGCTTTAAACTTCTCATAATAGCTCAGTATTGCATTTGCGATTGCCTGAGCGTCATCCGGTTCTGTCAGAATCACCGCGCCGTGCATTTCAAGTGACCTGCGGGCAACGCCTTCAGGAACACACGCAAGTATGGGTTTATTAGCTCCAAAGTACTCGTATAATTTTCCTGTTGAGTGCAGGTCAGAGCGTTCGCTCTTATTTATCATCATCCATAATACGTCTGATTCCGCAAGATACTTTGTACAAACAGAGTGCTCTACATATCCAACAATGTTCACCGCTCCTTCAAGTCCCAGCTGCCGAATATATTCTCTAAATTCATCAGGAAATGTTCCCACAAAACATGCTTCAATATTGTTTCTTAATTCCGGCAGTTTTTCTGTTGCAAGTTTTAAACCATCAATAAAATGTTTAGGCGTATAATAGTTCAAAAAACTTCCTGAATAAGAAATACGCATTTTCTTGTTTTGTTTTAGATCTGCATGCTCAAAATCTTCCGGATCGAATCCTTGTGGTATAACAGAAACTTTTTCATCTTTTACAAAAGGATAGCGCAAATGAATAAGCTCTTTAATCCTGTCATTTATTGTTACAACTTTATCAGCGCATTCAAGCACAGCGGTTTCCATCTTTTTATGTTTGCTTCTGTGCATGGGCGTTGGGTAAAAATTATTAGGACAATCTATCCATGAATCCCTGTAATCAATAACAAGGGGAACATTAAACTTTTCTTTTAATTCACATGCAATGAGAAAATCAGTGTAAGGAGGTGCGGTCGCATAAAGCATATCAATGTTATTTTCAGTAATAATTTTTGAAGCCAAATCAACTGCTTTTGATTTCCAGAATATTTTTGAATCAGGTATCAGAAAAGTTTGTGAAATATTACTGAGTAACTTACGGGTAGAATCATTTTTGAATTCAACTACTTTATGGCCATTGGTTTCAAGCTCACCTGAACCTGTTCTGTAGATTTTTACCCCTGCTTTTTCAACTTCGTTAAGAAGGCAATAATCGCTTGCAAGGTAAAGTTTAGGTGTTACCGTCATTACATAGGGTTGCCAGTCATACAGGTTCAGATATTTGGCAAACTTTGCTGTCCGCTGTACACCACCCATACCCATTGGGGGAAAGTAATACGAAATGATGAGTACTTTCTTCAAATATTAATTTAATTGCTGGAGACAAACTTCTTTTTATCTGTCGTGGCTCCAACAATGGGTTTATTTTATAAAAACCGCATTTTTGAGTAATTTCAAACTTAATTAAAATTAGGGTTTCATTCAATTTACAAAGTAATGCACTGAATTGCGATAGCATATAATATAATAGATAAAGGCGGTCTGTTGGGACCGCCTTTTAATTGAATGGCTTCCGAAGTTTGTAACCACCAGTGTTACAATGTTTCGGTCCATTCGGGGAAATTAGAAGGAAAAATGAGTTTAATTACGGGGGATAAAATTTTCATTTTTAAATACCCGGTGAACCTTTGAAATTTATGATCGTCCGGCTATCTGCCGGGTTCATTAATGTATACTTAGGTTATCTTATTACTTCAGGATAACATCCGTATTCATATTTCAATATGTAATATATGTACAGGCTCTTGCCCGCACGTATATTCCATTTAGGTCCACCGGGGAATTATGAATTCTAACTTTATAATTGTGAACTTCTATTTTCAATGAACAATGTTACTGATTGTACAAAAGACAATTTGCGTGCCAGATTTTTTTGAAAAATAACCAGTATTAACAAAGAAAAAGTTCCAGTTGAATCCAATTCTGACATTTGACACAGACAAAAATGTCATCATAATCAGTGAAAATTGAAGCACTTCTAAATAAATAATGATTATTCTTGATTTAACAAAATATATTTTCACTTATAAAGAGAATTGAGAACTATGACATCATGCCGCAAGTTTTTAATAATATTGATAATTTATCCTCAGAGAACTAATTAATACATGAATCATCGAAAAAAATTACTGCTTATTATTAAGCTATAAAAGAGTCATAACAATAATCCACAAATTAAGCTTCTGACAGAAAGTTAGAGGAGGACAAAATGAAAAGATTAATTTTCATGGCATCAGCGCTTATTGCGCTTTGCTTATTCACCACATTATCAAATGCTCAGATAACCACCTACAGCGTTATTAACAGCTCAGGTATGGTAGTGACCGGAGTCAGCATTTCACCAAATGATGCAAATACATGGGGACTGAACCTGAACACAACGGGAAATGTTGCAGTTGATAAATCATTTGAATTTACACAAACGGTTGATAAAACCAGTTGCATTTACGACGTTCGCTACCAGGGCGAAGATGGTAAATACTATTATGTTCAGGATATTGACCTGTGTAACAGTAAAACCATATTGCTCCCTAATCCCGTAAAGGATGACATGAACAAAATGGAGAAAAAATAGTTTATCCATAATTCAAACTCAGGCAGCCTGCCCGTGGGGGGCTGAAATAACAAAACTGCCTGTAAAATAAAAAAAGGGGTTAGTCACCCCTTTGAATTAAAAACCCCGCCATTTCATTGAAGAAATGCGCGGGATTTTTTCACGTCAGTTTTTTCGAACCAGTCTAGAATATGAACTGCAGAACTGTTTTAGGTAATAGTTTGTTGCTGAAAGTGAAGCCGAAAATTTCATAAAATTCAATTAACCAAAGGAGGTAAACATGAAACTTCTGATCTTCACTGCAGTGGCAATACTAACATTCTGTATTAACAGTTCCTATTCAATTTCACCGGCTGAAAAATACAAAGTCACAAACAAATCAGGTATGGTAGTAACAGGAGTTCGTATTTCACCAAAAGACGCGAACAATTGGGGCTTTAATCTGAATGTTACCGGAAATGTTCCGGCGGGTATGTCATTTGATTTTACACAAAAGGTTGATAATGCAAATTGTATTTACGATATCCGCTATAAGTGCGAAGATGGTAAATACTATTATATTCAGGATGTTGACCTGTGTAGTTCAAAAACCATAATTCTGCCTTCACCAACTGAATTAGAAAAATCTGAAGAGTAATATTTCCCGGAAAACCACTGAATAATTATTGTAGTAAATTCAGACCCCGCCATTTCGTAAAAGAAATGAGCGGGGTTTTTTATGAAATCTGATTTATACTAAAAAGAGAGAAGTTTCAACTGTCTGAGCCGGTCTGGCCGGTTTCTCTCTGCAGGAATATTTTATTGAACATTATTTAGTCAACTAACTCAACTATTTAATTTGTCAAGTATGTACATCTTAATTTTATCTTTATGTACCCTTGCCTGCTGCATGCTGTCACGCTCGCGGATTGTCACTGTATCATCTTTTAGTGTATCGTAATCTACGGTTACGCAAAAGGGAGTGCCGCATTCATCCTGTCTGCGGTAACGCCTGCCAACAGCTCCGGAATCATCATAGAACACCTTGAATGTCTTCTGCAGGTCACTAGTAATATTCTGTGATATTTCCTGCAGCCCGTCTTTATTAACCAGCGGGAATACAGCGCATTTTATCGGCGCAAGCTTGGGGTGAAAGTGCAATACAGTGCGTACTTCTGATTTACCATCTGAGGTTGGTGCTTCATCTTCATCAAACGCGTTGCACAAAAATGCCATAAATCCGCGCGTTGCGCCTGCTGATGTTTCAATTACATAAGGTATAAAACGCTCTTTGTTCTGATCATCATAGTAATCCAGCTTCTTGCCTGAAAATTTCGAGTGCTGGCTTAGATCAAAATCACTCCGGTTATGTATGCCTTCAATTTCTCCAAAGCCAAAGGGGAATTTAAACTCAATATCAACCGCAGCTTTCGCGTAATGGGCAAGCTTATCAGCCGGGTGAGGTGCAAAGTTCAGGTTCTCGCGTTTTATGCCAAGATCTACCCACCACTGAATGCGGCGTTCTTTCCACTCATTATATAATTCATCATCACTGCCAGGCTTAACAAAATACTGCATTTCCATCTGTTCAAATTCACGCACACGGAATAAGAAATTCTTGGTATTGATCTCATTCCTGAAAGCTTTACCAATCTGCGCTATACCAAACGGCAGTTTCTGCCTTGTTGATTCTTTTACATTACCGTAATTGACAAATATACCCTGTGCTGTTTCAGGTCTAAGGTATGCAATTGAGTCTTCGCTTTCAATTGCGCCGATAAATGTTTTAAACATCAGGTTAAATTTTCGCGCGTTTGTGAAAGTACCTGTATTTCCGCAATTGGGACAGGTTATATCCGCTGTGAAATGATCGATGTTATCACTGAAATAATTATTTATGCTGATTTCATTAACTTCAGCAATTTCTAAAGTCAATGTTGCTCTGATCTTATCTTCAATGTGTTTTTTACTTTTCTTAGGAAGCGATTCAAACAAGAGGTCAACCCTGTAGCGTGCCTTGCATTGCTTACAGTCAACCATAGGATCGGTGAAGTTCTCAACATGACCTGATGCTTCCCAAACCTTTGGATGCATAAGTATTGAAGCGTCAAGTCCCTCGACATCATCGCGGTAGGTCATAGCCTGCCACCAAGCCTGTTTTATATTGTTCAGCAGCTCCACTCCTAAAGGACCGAAATCCCAGCAGCCGTTCAGGCCGCCGTAAATTTCTGATGACTGGAACACAAATCCGCGCCTTTTGGCAAGGGATACAATTTTATCCATTGAGGCATTGCTGCCTTGCTTACTTTTTGAATCGTTCTTCATTATATATAAATATTTGATTTTTACGTGAAAGGCAAAGATAACGGTTTGGGAATTTTGAAAAAATACAGAAACATGACCATGATTCGCATGATTATAGGATTGTCCTGATTATTAATGCTGAACGTTAGTACAATCCTTGAAACACGGTAATAAAAAAGAATCAAGGTAATCAAGAGAATCAGGGAAATCAAGAGAATCAGGGTTTATTCTACTATAATATCACTTTTATCCTTGGGATTGTAATACACGGTTACATTATCACCTTTCCTTGGAACATTCACTCTTGATACAACCATTTCCACCTGCGCGTCGAATGATGGTTCACCGGGAGGCATAACTTCGAGATACAATCTAACCATAGGGTTTTTGTTTACTGTAATATTCATATCTTCAACTTTAAGGATCTCTGCTTCGCACTTAACGCCTTCTTTTTTAAGACGTTTTATTTTCTCTTCATCGTGGCCCGTTAATTTATTGACCTCTTTTTCAACAATGTTACATGCTGTTACTGAAATCAGCAATATAATTATGCTTATGATATATTTTGTGCTCATATTATGGTGTTAATTTTCACTAAAATAAATCAAATTGAATTAACTATCTACATTAAATAATAATAACATGTCGCTCCTACCCCAAGGGGGCTCCTTTGGAGCGGAGCTCTTAATGTTAGGTTAATTTTCATTTTCTACAAACATTCCGCTCCTAACGGAGCTTCACTTCTAGAATTGATTTATCCCCTTTCCTTTTAGGTGAACTGCACCAACAGTCGGGTGGGCTGGAGGTGAGGTGTACAATGTCACTAGCAAAGTCAGGTCACGAAGTGTTCTACTCCATGTTAGTGCTGCTTGTTCTACTTGTATTCGAGATCATTAAGCCCCGAAGGGGCGGTAATATAACAGCGATGGGCAAAGCCCATCGAAACATAATTGAAATTTACATAAGCCCTGAAGGGGCGTAATAAATATTATTAATTTCAATCGTAGCCTGGCGGCTTTGTGTGAAATGCTTACAATTTCTAAAATGGTATGTCAATTTTCCATTGTAACTATACACTATATTAGATATTTTGCGCAATTATTCAATTAAAAT
Source organism: Ignavibacteria bacterium (assembly GCA_041859235.1). Taxonomy (GTDB): domain Bacteria; phylum Bacteroidota; class Ignavibacteria; order Tepidaquicellales; family OLB5; genus OLB5. The sequence goes on from JBHEKV010000169.1 coordinate 16,365, forward strand.
TAATAATTTGCACTACGACCCGATTAAAGATAAAATTGGCGGAATTGTAAAAAGATCGCCCTTTTTAAGGAAAATTTTCTATAAAATTCTTGGATTAATGTTCCTGAGGGAATGGTACGTTAAGAGGAAAATTAAGGACCTCTATGGCAAGAATCCCCCTGATGATATACTTGATGCCGGCTGCGGCTTCGGGCAGTATTCATACTTTATGGCTAAGAAATTCCCAAATATAAAAATGCTTGCCGTAGATGTGAAGGTAGATTACCTTGAAGACTGCAAATACTTTTTTGATAAATGCGGAATCAAAAATACTGAATTTGAATACGCTGACCTGACACAAATTGATTTTAAGAACAGGTTTGATTTTGTACTTTCTGTAGATGTGATGGAGCACATTGAAGATGATATTGGTGTTTTCAAAAGATTCTATGCTGCCTTAAAGCAGGGCGGCAGGGTAATGATAAATACTCCCAGCAACATAGGTGGCAGCGATGCGGAGCACGAAGATGATGACAGCTTTATCGGCGAGCATGTTAGGCTTGGTTACTCAAAGGAAGATATCTGCACAAAGCTAGAAAGTGCGGGATTTAAAATTGAAAGCTTTGATTATACTTATGGCAAATGGGGTAATCTTTACTGGAAGCTGGGCATAAAGTATCCTATGCTGATGCTGAATAAATCTCAGCTCTTTTTTATAATTCTCCCCTTCTATTATTCATTAACAATCTGGTGGACCCTTCTTTTCATGTGGCTTGATGTGAACGATAAAAACAAACCCGAAGGAACCGGGGTGCTTGTTGTCGGTAAGAAAGTTTAATTAAAAAAGATTTCAAAACAAAAGACAACCACCAAAACACAAAGGCACAAAGAAACACAAAGAGAAATAAATGATTGATAAAGATTTTAACAGCAAGAAGATATTTGCTCCTTTATCTGCAAGAGAAGAAGAAATAGGAAAAATTATAGTCAATTGTGCCTATAAAGTTCACAAAGAATTAGGACCTGGCTTATTAGAAAAAGTATATGAGATATGTTTCTGTCATGAACTTCGTAAAGCAGGTTTAGAATTTAAGCGACAGATTGATGTACCTGTAACATATGATGATCTGGTATTTGAAGAAGGTTTAAGATTAGATGTATTTGTTGAAGATTTGGTCGTTTGTGAGATAAAGGCAATTGATCAGGTCAATCCTATTTGGAAAGCACAGGTTATCAGCCATTTAAAACTTACAAAAAAACGTTTAGGTTATTTGATCAATTTTCACTGTGAAACAATTAAAGATGGTATAAAAAGATTTGTATTATGACTTTGTGTACCTTGGTGTCTTAGTGCCTTTGTGGTAGTCTTTTGTTTTTATTCTTTATACCAGTCTTTTGATTTTATTTTAATTTCACTTAATATATTATTTGAAGAAAGTCTTAATCATATCATATTACTTTCCGCCATCAGGCGGTCCCGGGGTGCAGCGTGTGCTAAAATTCGTTAAGTACCTGCCGGAATTCGGATGGAAGCCAATTGTGCTCACGGTCAAAGATGGCGACTTCCCGGCAAGAGATGAATCACTGCTTAAAGAAGTGCCCGCTGATATTGATGTTCACCGTACCGATATATTTGAGCCTTATGACCTTTACCGCAAGCTTACAGGTAAATCCAAATCTACTGCCGTTGACGTAAACAATATAGATGGCGGCAACAAGACCCGCTTAAGTGATAGAATTGCTGAATTTATACGTGCGACTTTCTTTATTCCCGATGCAAGGATTGGATGGAAGAAGCACGCCGTTAAAGAAGGTAAAAAAATAATTGATACCGATAGACCTGATATAATTTTTTCATCATCACCACCATACACGTGTGCATTAATTGCTATGGAATTAAAAAAATATGCTGAAAAGAAATTCGGCAAGCCAGTACCATGGGTATCCGATTTCCGTGACGCGTGGACTGATTATTTAACCACGCCCAACCGTTGGTTCCTTCCCAAAAAAATAGACAGGAAGTACGAGCGCACTACTCTGGATAAAGCTGATACAGTTACAATAGTAGCATCCGGTATGATAGATGACTTCGAAAGAAAGTACCCCGAAGTATCGGCCAAGACTGATTATGTTTTACTGCGCAACGGGTTTGATTCCGATGACTATAAACACACCAAAATAAGCGAAACGAAGAATGAAAAGTTCACGATTGTTTATACAGGTTCAATGTACGGCAAAAGAAATCCGTATTATTTACTTGATACAATAGCTGAACTGGTTAACGAAAGCAAAGTAGATAAGAACAAGATTAAATTCATTTTCGTTGGCAGAATGGGAAGCGATATTATAGATTACATCAATAACTCCCCTTTAAAAGATACCATTGAAGTTGTTTCGTACGTGCCGCACTCAGTTAGTATTGAATATTTAATGAAAGCAGATGCAATGCTGCTGCTGATTGATGAAGATAAATATTCCAAAATGATATTAAGCGGTAAAGTGTTTGAGTATCTCGGCGCAAGCGCACTGAAAGGCAAGCCTGTTTTTGCAATTACAGGCGAGGGCGAAGCCCGTGACCTGCTGATTGAAACCAGAGCCGGAATTATAAATCCGCACCACAAGCCCGAAATACTGAAAGAAAACTACCTTAAATTATATAATGGTTTTTTTGAAAATAATACCGCAATTTTACCAACTTCAAATAAAAATGCGATTGAAGCATATGAAAGAAAACTGCTGACCAAAAAGCTGGCAGATGTATTTAATAAGTATTTGAAGAATCATAATATTAAAAATTGAAAGTCCTGCTTTTGCAGGCGTTAAATAAAATTATTAATTGAGATCCCCACTTTCGCGGGGATGACTAAGAGGAAAATGGCAAAACCACAATCATCATCAAATAAAACTCAAACTAAAACATCACCATTAAAAAAAGATGTTTCAAGAAGTTACACAATAGATTTCATTCCCGCAAAATGGCAGACACCGGTTTTCCTTGCGGTAATACTGATCCTAATAATGATATTTTTCAATTCAGGGTTATTTGGCGGAAAAGTATTTTCATCGGCTGATAATGTCGCCTCAGGAAGCTTTAAAACTTTCCTTGAAGACGCAAAAGCCAAAGGTGAGTTTCCGTTATGGGTTCCTTATATTTTTAACGGTATGCCAAGTTTCGCGGCACTTGTTCCTCATCTTGAAAGAACATACGACCTTTCACACGCTGTGTGGGTTTATTTAAGAGATGCGTTATACCTGCTGTTTTCCGGCAATGATGTTTGGGCTATTGTGCTTTTCTATATAATATTTGCTTTCTCTTTTTACTTTCTAATTGAGTATAAATTCAAAGATAAACTTATTGCCCTGTATGCCGCTATAGCGGCGGTGTTTATAACACCGATTATACAGATGATAATTGTTGGTCACAACAGTAAAATGATAGCTGTAATGATGTTCCCTGCCGTCTTCCTGATGCTGGAGAAGCTGTATGACTATATTGCCGCAGGAAAAGTGAAGGAGAATATTTTTAAGATCCTTTTATACTTCGGAATACTTGTGTTTTTCATTCACGTGCAAATGAGCTCTAACCACGTGCAGATGCTGTTCTATTTCTTTTCGGGGATTGGTATTTACCTGGTTTACAGGCTTATTTACAACTTAGTGAAGAAAATTGATTTCAAACCTGCGCTGATACTGCTTGTTGTTTTCGGGTTAGGAGTAGGGTTAAGCGCAATGATGTACGCTGATTCATACATGTCAAGCCGTGAGTACAATAAGTATTCTATCCGCGGCGTGCCGCCTATTACACAGGCACCGGGCGAACAGAAAACTTCAGGCGCGGCAGATTATGAATACTCAACTAACTGGTCATTTTCGCCGGTCGAAGTTATGACATTTTTTGTCCCGTATTGGGTTGGATTTGGTGATGTTGAAGTGAAAGGTCAACGGTCAAATACTTATTGGGGTCAAATGCCGTTCACAACTTCACCAATGTATTTTGGTATCATTACAATATTGCTTGCATTCATTGGTATTTACTATAATTTCAAAAAGAACGCTCTCGTTCAGGCAATGGTAATCATTTCATTTATTGCGCTCCTGCTATCTTTCGGCAGAACGTGGCCGCTGCTGTATGATATACTGTTTTATAATCTCCCCTATTTTTCAAGTTTCCGCGCGCCGGTAATGATTCATATTCTCATCAATGTTGCGTTTGTTATACTTGCCGCATTCGGCTTAAAGTCAGTAATCGAGATCACCAAAGATAAAGCAAAAACTGCGGGATTTTTAAGTTCAGCAAAATTCGTTTTCCCAATACTCGCATTGCCTGTTGTGTTTTCGCTGATTGGTTTCCAGGATTATTATACTTCGCAGGTTTCTTCAAGTCCGCTGGTACAGAAATTAACTCAGCAGGGCGCCAACCAGCAGCAGATACAGCAGTATGTATCCCAGATCTCGCAAATTGCCTATGATAACGTTAAATCAGAATTGCTTATCGTAGGTTTGCTGCTTCTTGCTTCATTTGGCTTGTGTTACATGTATGTCAAAGGAAACATTAAGTATCAGATTTTCCTGCTGGCAATAATTTTGATTACTATTGTTGATCTGTGGCATATTGATTTCAAAACACTGCACTGGGATAACAAAACTGATATTGAATCATATTTTAAGACCCCTGACTATGTTGACTGGATATTGAAGAATGAAAAAAATACCTATGATTTCCGCGTTCTGAATTTGCAGAAGGGTCAGCCTGTCAGAGAAAACACGCTCGCCTACTGGCGTCTGCAGAATAATTACGGTTACCAGGGCGCAAAGCTGCGCATTTATCAGGATATGGATGATGTTGTTGGGTTAACAAACCCCGCAGCATGGCGCCTGATGAGCACAAAGTACATTATTACAGATCAGCCATATAACGATTCAATGTTCACAACTGTGTTTAAGGGCAGCAAGTATGTATTACGCAATAACAATTTTTACCCAAAGGCATTTTTTGTGAAAAACACAAAAACCGCTACCGGACTGGAAATACTTAACGCCATCAAAACCGGAACGGTTAATCCGCAGGAAACAGCATTCCTTGAAAAAGAGCCGGCCGTAAAGATCGATGCGGCTGATTCAACTGCAGCGGCACAGATTACCGCATACGATATTCACAGTATAACAATTGATGCTGAAGCATCGGGTAATAATCTGCTTTACTTAAGCGAAGTCTATTACCCTGACTGGAAGGTATATATTGACGGCCAGCCCGCAGAAATATTGAAGACCAATTATCTTTTCCGCGGAGTTGTTGTGCCGAAAGGTAAGCATAAAATTGAGTTTAAGTTCGAACCCCAAACATATTACACCGGCAAGAATATTGCAATGGGAACCAACATTTTACTTGTTGCAATATTTGGTATAGCCGTTGGGGGGATGTATTTCCGCCGCAAAAAGCAGCAGGAAATGCCTGAAAAGAGCTGAAATTAAGGGTTTTGGATTTATGTGATTGTAATCAGTTAAATTTTGTATTATTTTTACCGTACTTAATTGATTGCTATAAACTTAATTCTCTGAATTATGAAAACTTTACTTTTTACTTTCATATTTATTTATATTCCTTTTCAAGTAATTTCTCAACCATACTACCAAAGAATTTCAACTGGAATTGTAGCGACTGATGTTGGTTCCTATACAATGTCAGCCTGGGGAGATTACGACAATAATGGCTATCAGGATCTAGCAGTTGTACCTTGGAATGACGGCTGCTGGAGCTGCAGCAGTCCTGTATTACTATATAAAAATACAAATGGTACTTTCAGCAGAGGCAGTAATATAATTGCAGATGTTACTTTGAGCTGCAATGGAGTCACTTGGGGAGATTACACAAATGATGGAAAACTTGATCTTTATATAACAAGATATTTCAGTAAGTCGAAATTCCTTTTCCGAAAAGACTCTATTGATTTTTCGCTGATCACATCAAGCCCAATTTCGACTGATCTTAGCAGCAGCACTGGGTGCAGTTGGGCAGATTATGATAAAGACGGGTGGATTGACATGTTTGTTTCAAACGGGCAAAGTCAAAACAATGCTTTATATAGAAACAATGGAAATGGGACTTTTTCAAAAATCACAACTGGGGCAATTGTCAATGACGGTGGCGAAAGCAGAAGCTGTGCTTGGGGTGATTATGATAATGATACTTGGCCTGATCTGTTCGTTGTTAACTACCAGGGTCAGAATTGCTTTCTATATAAAAACAATGGAAACGGTACATTTACAAAAATTACTAATGTAGCCCCGGTTCAGTACATAGGATGGGGAGCAGGCTGCAGCTGGGCTGATTATGACAACGACGGGTGGCTTGACCTTTTGGTAACTTATAATAACGACAATAATCGGCTGTATCACAACGAAAGAAACGGAACATTTACTTTAACTTCGCTTGCCCCATCAAATGAATTTGGATGGAGCTATTACCCGACGTGGGGTGATATTAATAACGATGGATTCATAGACTTGTTTGTACCAAAAAGAAGTGGTTCTTTCAACGCATTGTATATCAATAATAATGGAACCAGTTTTACAAAAGTAAATAATGATATAGCAGCGCAGGAAGGCGGATCAAGTGATGCTGGTTCAATGGCAGATTATGACAATGACGGAAAATTGGACCTGTTTGTTTCAAACGGAAGTACCTCAAATCCAATTAATAATTTTCTTTACCATAACGTAGCAGCAAACTCAAACAAGTTTCTAGTTTTGAAATTATCTGGATGCGTTATGAACAAGTCTGCAATAGGTACTAAAGTAACTGTAGTTGCCGGCGGCAAAAGAATGATTAGATATGTTCAAGGAGGAAATGGTTCACAAAGCATGCTTTGGCCTCATTTTGGCTTGGGAAATGCTGCAGTTGTTGATTCTGTAATTGTTGACTGGACCACAGGCAACAGAAAGATCTTAACTAATGTTGCAGTTAATCAGTTCTTACCGGTTACTGAATGCCCTGTCGGTATAATAAATACACAACTGCCAGTAAAATACGAATTGAAACAAAATTACCCAAATCCATTCAACCCGGTAACACAGATAGAGTACTCAATAATGAAATCTGGTAATGTTAAGTTGGCTGTGTATGATCTCTCGGGTAGATTGATCACAACATTGGTTGATGAATCACAGGTCTTTGGCACTTACAGGTATGATTTTGATGCCTCAAATATGGCTGCAGGGATCTATATTTACGAGCTCAGATCACCCGATTTTGTTTCAGCGAAAAAAATGGTACTTATCAAATAGATGAGCGTTTTTCTTCAGCTTAAGGCAGGGTAAATAAACCCTGCCTTTTTCATTTATTTACAGTAAAATTACTAATATTTTTACAGATTGCTTCAGGATATTAAAAATACAATCAAACAGTCTGCTATTTACGGGTTAAGTCGTATTTCGCTAAAATTTGTTTCTTTTATACTTACACCTGTAATTTCCGTTTATTTTACTGTTGGTGAATACGGCATACTTGACAGGTTCGAGCGCTTTTGGCAAATTATATTTGCTATTTCGTTATTCGGAATGGAAACTGCCCTCTTGAGATGGTACACCCTGACTGAGGATAAAGAGAAAAAAAAATCTCTCATTTTCACAATTTTAATATTTCTGGTAAGTATAAATTTATTGCTGATAACAGCAGGAATAATTTTCTCGGGATCATTATCTTTTCAAATATTTGGTGATTCGGTTTATTCCAACATAATTTCCCTTACTTTTCTTATTGCATGTTTCGAGGCATTAATGGTGGTACCGCTTTCTTTATTAAGAGCCGAAAATAAACCGGGTAAATACCTTTTCATCACTATTACAGGTACAATTATAGCTTTATTATTACAGCTGTATTTCTTAATATACACATCAAATAAGCTGGAAGGAATTTTCATTTCTAAGTTCATTGCACCATTATTAACTTTCGTTGTATTGCTGCCATATTTGTTTAAACGGATAAAATTCAGTTTTGAAAAAGTGCATTTGGTAGATATACTTAAATTTTCATTCCCGCTGATGCTTACTGGAGTAGTTTCAACATTGCTTAACAGTGTAAACAGGTTTATCCTGGGATTTATCGGTAAACCGGATGATGTAGGCTTGTTCAGCCTGGCCTCAAATATCAGCGGAATACTCACATTTGTGCTTATCTCTCCGTTCCAGCTAGCTTTCAACGCAATTTTCTGGCAAAAACTGAAAGATTTTAATGCCGCGAGATTTTTTACTAAATCAGTCACATATTCATTTCTGCTTTATGTTTGGGGAGCATTGGTTATTAGTTTGTTGATACCGTATATAATCAAAATATATATCCCCACAAAACCTGCTTACTGGGATGCACAGAAACTTGTTTCTATTCTTTCAATGTCATTGGTATTTTATGGTATGCTCACTATTTCTTATATGAGTTACCACCAGGCTAAACGCAATGACCTGATCTTCTATTTCCAAAGCGGGGCATTAATTCTGAATATAATTCTGAATTACTTACTAATTCCTTTGCTTGGAATGTATGGAGCGGCTCTATCAACTCTATTTTCTTTTTTCTTACTTATTTGGATAATGTATATATTTTCAAAAAAGTTCTATTTTATAAAATATGAATCTCTGAAGTTATTTATAATATTTTTAGTTTCCGGAATCATTATATTTGTCTTTCAATATTTCAATATCCAGCCAAAATGGCTTGATGTAACCTTAAGGCTTACTGCTTGTTTAATTTTCCCTTTTGTTTTACTTCTTTTCGGGATATATGAAAAAATCGAAATCGAAACAGCTAAAAAGATCATCAATAAGTATTTAAGAATAAATGTCCGTTAATATTGCAAACAACCTGACCCAGGAATACTGGGATAAATTGTTAAGTGAAAATACATCATTAAAGGGTGTAGGCTGGCCGAACTGGCCGGAATCATATAATTTAATACTTTACAAAAAATATCTAAAAGGATTCGAAAAAGTGATAATTGACTTAGCACAGAAGTTTGATTTTAAACTTGACGATAAAATCTGTGTTTTCGAAATCGGACCTGGTACAGGATTCTATACAAATTATTTTTACCAGGCTGGTATTAAGAATTACACAGGAGCTGATATAAGCGAAGCATCCGTTCAGAAGTTGAGATTAAAGTATCCTGCATTTAGTTTCCTCAGAAAAGATATCTCTGAACAGGATACTTTTGTGAAGGAGAACGAAAACAAGTTTGACCTGATTTGCATAGTGGATGTATTGCTCCATATTACCGATGATTCTAAGTTCAGGCGAGCTGTTGATAACATTTGCAGAATGTTGAAAAGCGGAGGATATATAATTATTGGTGACGCAATAAGCATTTACAGGAAAGCAAATCATGCCGAAGGGACCAAATATACTCATGACGTATCGAGACATATAGATTATTTGAATGAAAGATTCCTGGAGTCGAATGCAAAACTTCAAAATATCTACCAAAGATATAATTTTTTCCTAAATAAGAATTTTGATTTTAAATATGATATTTTTAATACTTTAAACAAGCCTTTTTTCTGGCTGCTCAACGGCGGATTATCTGTTTTCAGAAACAGTGATTTGATCGGCAAGATTGTTGGATACCCTCTGTCTTTTTTTGATTCTATGATAACACCAATACAGAAGTACAGCAAGAACAGTAAATTTTTACTTTACAAAAAAGAAAGTTGACTCCCCTCCTTTTCATAAAACATAAGGGCTTTAATGCACGCACTGTAGAAAATGATGTCTCGATACTTTCAGAAAAATTCAGTGTTAAAAAGTATGAGGTCAATACTTCCAAAGGTGTTGGCTTTTTTATAGCTTTCATCAGGCAATTTTGTTGGTTATTGCTTTTTATTTACAGATATAAAGTTATTTTTATCTGGTTTGCTGATTATCATTCTCTACTTCCAGTCTTCTTCGCTAAGCTAACCGGAAAATTTTCAGTAATCAATATCGGAGGATATGATGCGGATGAAATTCTCATCGGAAAGCCTCAATCATTAAAGGATAAATTCAGAAAATTTTGTGTAGTTTATAGTGTTCAGAACTGCTCTAAACTGCTGCCTGTTTCCAATATTATGAAGGGCTACCTTGAAACTACAGTTGAGCCAGCCAAATGTGAAACTGTCTACTGTTGTGTAGATACTGCAAAGTTCCCGCCTCCAGAAAACATCCCCTCAAAAGAAAATATCATTATCACAGTTGGCGGTGGTGGTGAGTTTGTAAAGGAAGCAAAAAGAAAACGGCTCGATTTCTTCATCCGGCTTGGAAACGAATTCAGCAAAAGGTACCCTGAATATAACGCAAAATTCCTGGCAATAGGTCATAATCCAGAAAGTGAAACATTTAGGTACCTTGCTCCAATGATAAAGAATAACAATGTTGAGCTCAAACCTTCTACCGGTAGCATTGCTGAGCTGATTTCGTACTACATGAATGCATCGGTTTACATGCAGTTATCGCTTTACGAAGCATTTGGCATAGCACAGGTTGAGGCAATGATGTACGGTTGTGTACCGGTTTCAAACCCGGGAGGAGCTATAAAAGAAGTAATTGGCAATGCAGGTTTTACTGTGGACGATTATGATATAGATAAGTACATTCAGATAATAAAAGATATACTTGATAGAAAACATAATGATTTAAGAATTCCTGCACAGTTAAGAGCAATGCAAAATTTCTCTCTCGAGGCTCGTAAAGAAAAACTTCTAAAGATATTACAACGATTTTACTGATACTAATACAATTTGAACTCATGAATTCCCTAACATCAATCATCTTCATTCAAATAAAATCTAAATACAAACTTCAGAAGACCTTTTAAGTTTATGTTAATACAATGAATGTAACCTTGATTTATAATTTGAAAAAACATAAATTTATAGAATACCTAAAGGAGGTAAACATGAAAAAATTACTCAAAATTCTGGGCATATTGCTCATAATTGTAGTAGTATTTGCAGCCGGCGGCTATATCTATCTAAATGCTGCCTATCCGAAGGTCAGTGCGGCACCTGATATCAAAATTGAACCCACACCTGAAAGACTTGAACGCGGCAAGTATCTTGCCAACAGTTTTGCTTTTTGTGTTGAGTGCCACAGTGAGCGAAACATTAATAAATTCGGTATGCCTTTGGTACCGGGAACAGAAGGCAAAGGCGGAATGGATTTTGGTGAGGGGGCTGGTTTTGTTCCGGCGGCAAATATTACTTCTGATAAAGAAACAGGAATAGGCAACTGGACGGACGGTGAGATATTCCGAGCTATTACTGCCGGTGTAAATAAAGATGGTAAATTCCTTGCACCAATGATGCCATACCCCCTGTTTGCAGGCATGGATAAAGAAGATATTTACTCCATAATTGCTTACATCAAAACATTACCGGCAATCAATTATAAAGTGCCTGAAAAAAATCTGAAATTCCCGGTAAACATTATTTTCAGAACAATACCTGCTGATGCAAATAATTTCGGCAAAAGGCCTGATGGACTGGATAAAATTAAACAGGGTGAGTATTACGGTATAGCATGTAAATTTTGTCATTCACCCAGTGAGAAAGGTGATTATATA
>JBHEKV010000044.1:0-11190 GCA_041859235.1 Ignavibacteria bacterium
GTTGGCCGAAATACCGCGCCTTGTATAGGACTGGCATCAACCATACTTAAACAATACGATGAAAAAGCCAAGATGTTCGTGGTACCGGCTGATCATTTGATAGAAAACGTCGATGAGTTCACCAAAGTAGTGAATACCGGACTGAAGTTTGTTGAAGATAAAGACGCTATTGTTACACTTGGGATAGTTCCATCACACCCTGAAACAGGTTACGGATATATTCAGTTCATTGAAGACGCTTTTTATAAGGCTGAAAAAAGTGATGTAAACATATACAGAGTTAAAACCTTCGCGGAAAAACCTTCAATTGAAACAGCCAGGATATTCCTGGAATCAGGTGACTTTTTGTGGAACAGCGGGATGTTCATTTTCCGCGCTGATACAATGCTGAAGCAAATGAACGAGCTTCTTCCTGACCTTTACCACGCAATGCAAAAAATTGAAAAAGCCATTCATACCCAAAAATACCAGCAGGTACTTGAGCAGGTTTTTGCGGAGATTAAGGGAATTTCAATCGACTATGGTATTATGGAAAAGGCTAAGAATGTGTTTGTTATTAAAGCTGACCTTAAATGGAGCGACCTGGGAAGCTGGGATGAAGTATACAGACTTAAGAATAAAGATAAAAACAATAACGCTGTTATTGGCGATAGTTTCATCAAGGATTCTCATAATAATCTTATTATGTCTCCAAAGGGTTTTGTGGGTGTTATCGGGGCAGATGACCTGATAATAATAGATACAAAAGACGGCCTGCTTATTTGCAAAAAAGACAGAACGCAGGAAGTTAAGGAAATAGTTGACTACTTAAAAAGAAAGGGACTCAGCGATTACATATGATAAACAAAATATCGCATCTTGGTATTGCAGTAAAAGACCTTAAAGCTGCATCAGAAACATACAGAAAACTTTTACAATCAGAGCCTTCGGAACCGGAATTTGTGGCAGAACAGAAAGTTAATGTTGTAAAATTTACAATTGGCGAATCTACAATTGAGCTTTTGGAAGGCACATCACCTGACTCGCCAATATCCAAATTCATCGAAAAACGCGGCGAAGGGATCCACCATATTGCATATGAATCGGATGACGTAAAAAGTGACCTGAAACGCCTGGGTGATGAAGGTTTTGAGCTTATAAATAAAGAGCCGCGCGTAGGTTCAGATAACATGCTCATTGCTTTTGTGAATCCAAAATCAATAGGCGGTGTATTGACTGAAGTCTGCCAGCACTAACACAGAATAATTTATATTTGCGGGAGATAAGAAAAATACTTTTTCTGGCTGAAGGCCAGATGGGAGATTCTATTGTATTAACTCCCGCACTTAAGGCGGCAAAGGAATCTTTGCCGGGTGTAAACATAACTATCCTGCTTTTTCACCGCAGGAAATATATCAATAATAGCTCAGCAGGTAACCCTTATATAGAAACCACCAATTACAGCGGAACCGCGGAAATTTTCAGGGATAACCCGTATGTTGATACAGTACTCGAGCTTGACAGAAAAGCAATGCGCAGTCTTAAAGGGCTTGCCAGGCTTAAAGCTGAATGGAACTGCATCCGATATTTAAGAAAACAAAAATATGACGCGGTCATTTCAACCTTTCCGCAGAACAGGTTTGTGATATGGTCATTTTTGGCAGGAATAAAAAAACGCATTGGCGAAAGAGGCCAGCAGTTTCAGTTCCTGCTGACGGATAAACCAGCTGTTAAACGAAGCGATTCAGGTGTACTGGATTATTTCTGCGGATTGCTTAAGCCTCTGGGTGTTAAAACGGAAGAAAAAGATACTTTTTATCGCATTCCGGATGAAAATAAAATTAATGCAGAAAAGTTACTGGGAGAACTGAAGATCAGCCTTGTTGAAAAGCTTCTTATCATTCATCCCGGCGCAAGCGATAAAGACAGGCAGCTGCCTATTGCGAAAATGGCTGGGCTATTGTCAATTTTCAAAACAAAAAGTGATGTGAATATACTTTTTGCTTACAGCGAGTATGACAGGGAATACATGCAGTCACTTCAGCAAATTTATAAGGATAAGTTGCTTTCGGTAGAAACTGATACCATATCAAGTCTGGCAGGTCTGCTGATTCATGCAGATGCTGTGCTTGTTCACAATTCCGGGCCGCGGCATCTTGCCGCAGCCATAGGCGTAAAAACTATAGCCCTGCTGGAACGGTATGATGATATTATGTGGAAGATATATGAAAATGATGAAGTTCACGCGGTTGTTCAGTCGCAAAAAAGCTGTGGTTTGTGCGAAGAAGGTAAATGCGGGGGATTTATTCCGGATGGCGAAAAATTCGGCGCTAAATGTATGCATGATATCAGCATAAATGAAATTTATTCATCAGTAGTAAGAATCATCAATAATCCTTAAATTTGCCTTATGATAAAACGTTTATTTAAATACCTGATATTAATTTTATTTATTACTACAATGGCTGAATCACAGGAAAAAACCCCGATGCAGAAACTTTTGTGGATAGTTGATAGCTGGGTCTCGCCGGATGGCAGCGATAGCAGAAGTTATGAAGAGTGGAAAGTTACGGGTGATAATTTATATGAAGGCTCATCAAAAACAATTAAGAACGGTGAAGTGACATTCAGTGAAATACTGAAAATTGAAAATACACCTGAAGGGATCTACTATGTTGCAGATGTGCCCCATAACCCTGCTCCCGTGAAATTTCAGCTAACAAGTGTAAGCGATTCAAGCGCGGTTTTTGAAAACCCCGAACATGATTTCCCGAAGAAAATTACTTACCTTCTGGAAGAGGGGAACCTGCATGCCTTTATTGAAGGACCCGGAAAAGACGGTAAAATGAAAAAGATCGATTTTTATTTTAACAAAATGAGGTAGGTCAAAATATTCTATGCTCGATAAACACTCCATAGAAGTACTTACAGAACAGGTGATAGAATACCTGCCGAAGCTGGCTTTGGCTTTGATAACTCTTGTTGTTGGATTATACCTTATTAAGCTGTTCATCAAATTTCTTGGCAGGGTAATGGAATCAAGGAAAGTTGATGAATCACTGCGGCCGTTCTTTAAAACACTTGCATCCATAATATTAAAAGTGCTGCTTCTTATCAGCGTAATGGGAATGATTGGCATAGAAATGACGTCATTCATTGCGCTTCTTGGTGCGGTTGGCATTTCGCTTGGTATGGCACTTTCTGGTTCATTGCAGCACTTTGCCGGCGGAGTACTGCTCTTGATATACAAACCATTCAGCAAAGGTGATTTCATTGAAGCGCAGGGACATAAAGGTACAGTCAAAGAGCTGAGAATATTTAATACTGTAATAAATACACTTGATAACAAAGTAGTATTTATACCAAACGGACCGCTTTCTACTGGTACCATCGTCAACTATACCCTTGAGCCAACGCGCAGAATTGATACAGTGATCTCCATCAGTTATACAGATGATATTGAAAAAGCGAAAAATATAATTCAGAATGTAATATATTCAAATCCTAAAATACTGAAGGAACCCGAAGTAGTTGTAGGGGTTAAACAGCTTTCGGCAAGCTCGGTTGATATTGAGTCCAGGGTATGGGTGAACACTGCAGATATAGTTGAACTTGGTTTTTACATGAATGAAGCTGTAAAACATGAATTTGATAAGAATGGAATTACAATTCCTTTCCCCCAAATGGATGTTAATTTGAAGAAAACAGATTAAATGGTATGACAGGTAAATTTGGATGGCTATTCAGATCTGCCGGCCGCATCTACTTGATCCTGTTGATTGCCGTACCATTGATAATAACAACTTTTACTTATAACCAGTCAGCTTTGCCCAAAAATGCTGCGCTCATTTTCCTTTCGACTCTATTTCTATTTACAGCTTTATCAGCAATTCTGCTTGTGATCTTTACACCGGGTAAGATAAATAGTGAATTGGATTTACTTACACTGCCTCGTGTTGATATTCCATTAGTTATTTTTTTGGCGGCAGCCGCGGTATCATCAATTTTTTCCATTAACCCGTATGTCAGCGTGTATGGAGAGTATCAAAGGCAGATCGGATTGATCATTTTGATAACTCTTTTTCTGCATTATGTTTTCAATTCGTTTTTGGTTTCAGATAAGAAATACCTTTTACATATTACAAGAGCGCTCGTCTTTGCTTCTTTGCCGGTTTCCGTTTATGCTGTATTGCAGCAAATGAATATTGATCCTTTTGGCCTGCAGCCCCCCGGGGATACGCGTCCTGTATCAACGATTGGAAATGCGGTTTTTACCGGGGGATATCTTGCTATGATTTTCCCAATTACGCTGCTAAATCTTTCAGAAATCAGGAGTAAATTATTAAGATACGCTTTACCTTTAATTATTCTTACGGGAATTACTGTGACCAGGACAAGATCGGCTTACCTTGCTGTTACCGCAGAAATAATTGTAATAGCCGCATTATATTTTTTTCTGAAACAAAAAAACAAGGGTTATAAAAACTTTTTCGCGGCCAAAGGCCTATATTTTACACTTATTTTCGGGTGTTTGCTTGCCGTATTCATGATATTGTTTCAGGAAAATATATTTGTGCAGAGATTTTTAAGCATTTTCAGCAGCAGCGGAAACCAAAGATGGCTTATCTGGCGTGATGCTTTGGGGATTTTCTGGAAATATCCCTTAACAGGTACGGGAATCGGCAATTTCGCAAGCGCATTTGCGGAATTCTATTCAACCGGTTTAAGGTACGACGATGTAAACAGGTATATCGATAATGCCCATAACAATTATCTGCAGGTACTCTTTACTATGGGTATCGCCGGTCTGGCTTCACATCTCCTTCTGCTGGGTTCAGCGGCAGGCGAGTGTTTCAGAAATTTGTTCAGAAAAAAAGAAGCTTCATTTCAGAACGAAGTATATTCAAAAAATAATATCTATACCGGATTAGCAGCATCGCTTGCGGGATATATGGTATATGGAATTACCAATTTTGACGAGATTACTATTTTAGTGAATTTGTTTGTTTTGCTGCTTCTCGTTAAAGGATATTCGGCATCATTAAGAAGAATTAAGATCAGGTACGGAGGACTTTCTAATTTGCTTATACCGTTTTTAGCGCTGTTTGTTATACTTTTTGCAGGTTTATGCAGTTTAAAAAGCCTCAGCGACCTAAAGGCTGATATTCATTTTTTGAACGGTGAAAAACTTTTTGCCGCCAATAAATTCAAAGAGGGTGTGAACGAAACCAATATCGCTGTAACCGGTTCACCTGAAAACCCAGTATACAGGTATAAACTTGCGCTTAATGTTTACAATATGGTTCTTGAAAATAAAGCTATGCAGCAAAATGCAAAAATAGACTTATTGTCTCAGGCGGCAAATGAAGTTATAAAAGCTAAAATAAATTCACCTAATGTAAACGAATGTGACGCGCTGCTTTGCCTTATATTTTATCTTTCAGGAAAAACAGATGATGCACGTGAACTTGAGAAGAAAGTTCTGGAGCAGAACAAAGTCAATATTTTTTTCAGATTAAAACTTGCATATCAATTCATAGATTCAGGTAACCAAAGCGCTGCAAGAGAGCAGCTTAATGTAATTAAGAATTTCGGGTACAATTCTGTTCACTATTGGTTGACTGAAGCGCTTTATTTTTATAATGCGGGAAACAGAGCACAAGTTAGCTTTTACTGCAGGAAGGTATTGGAAAAAGAGCCTCAAAATCCCGATGCGCTGGAATTAAACAGAAGAGTTCGGTAAGTTCAAATAATAAAACGGAAAGCTCATAAGCCGGATCCTGTACCCGCCCCTAAAGGGGTTTGGGCAGCCATTTATCTGATGCAGCCTACCCTGTATCACACCATTTGCATGGATTCAGACGGGCAGCCCGAAAGTGATACTTTACGCGGCCTTGCACTCCTGCGGGGTTTATCTTGCCGCAATTATTGCTAATTGCACGGTGGTCTCTTACACCGCCTTTTCACCTTTTCCTAAAACGGAGCGAGCTCCGCCAAGGTAGTCTATTTTCTGTGACACTGATCCGTTACAGCAGGTTTGCCCTGCTGCACCCATGCTTTCACATGGCACATTGCCCTTGAGTGTCCGGACTTTCCTCTCCCAACTGTTACATTGAAAGCGGCTGCCAGAGCTTTCCTTTTATTATAGTAATAAGCAAAAATAGCAAATAATAATTCCAGATTACAGGCTATGCCTGTTATCTATGCCCATATTCGCCAGTTTATCGGCTTCTTTGTTAAGTTTACGCTCGATGTGTTTTATTGTATGGGGTATTTTTAGTGAATTCAGTTCAGTTTGCGCCTTTTTAAACAGAGGCTGCAAGCCCGCATCCTTTACTTTGTATTCCAGATTTAACTGTCTAACCATTAGCTGGCTATCGGCAAAAAATTCTATAAAGGTTATTTCGTGGTTTTGTTTTAATTCTTTTATCAGATCAAGGCTTTTTAAAAGGGCGTTATACTCGGCCTGATTATTGGTTGATTTACCGGTGTACTCATTCCATGTTTTAAGTATCGCGCCGCGGGAATCATAAATAACAATACCGATACCGCTCTCACCCGGATTTCCGCGCGAAGCGCCATCGGTATAAACTTTAATTTTGCTCAAATTATCTTTGCCCGCTTATGCTGTAATAAGTTCTTCTGCGATAAGTATTCTGCCGCATGATTCACAGGTATAGAATTTATCAGCAGTTCGTATTTCAATAGTTTTCTGGGGTGGGATAGAGCTGTAACAGCCAAGGCATGAACCCTTACGTACTATTGCCACAGCCTCACCGTATTTTACACTGCTTATCCTGTCATAATATACCAGGTCCTCGGGGTCAATACCTTTTAAGAGTTCAGCGCGCTGTTCATTCAGCTCGGTTTCTTCTTCGCCAGTCTGCTTTGAAAGTTCATCGAGCTCTTTCAGGTTCTGCTCAAGCTCAACATTAACATCTTCAAGCTGTCCGGCAATAAGAATCAGCTCGTTTTCAATAGCTGATTTACGGGCGGAGTTATCTTCCTTTGCTGCTTTTTCGTTTTCTCTTATTTTTGTTGTTGCGTCATCAATTTCTTTTGCAAGTGCATCATACTCTTTGTTTGATTTTACCGCTCCGCTGCGAAGCAGTTCATCGTTCTTCTCAATTTTTTCAAGCAGGTGATTATTTTCTGTCTGCACATTGTTTTCAGAATCCATAATTTCATCAAGCTCTGCGCGCAATTCATTTGCGCGATCATCAAGCTGGTTTTTCTCAGAGCTCAGGTCCTCGATCTTTGCAGGGATATCACCTTTCAGGCTTATAAGCTCATGAAGTTCCCTGTCAATTCGGTTCAGTTTGTAAAGCTGCAAAATTCTCTCTTTTATGCTCATATTACTTCGAAATTAATTATGTTTTTATTTTTTCTTATTACTATGGTTTTGGTTTTGGCAGGGCTGATCTCATAATCAGTTTTCCCGGTAAGATCAATTAACGCTCTTGTTACACCTGTGTTAAGCAATTTTGCTGATAGTGCGGTTATGGAAATTTTCGGTCCCGCTTTTTTTAATATGTCTTTGATCTTTACGGCTCTTTTAAGATGAACGAGCGCAGTCTCTTTGTTCAGCTTAGTATCCTTTACAATTACAGCGTAAACCTCGCAAGCAGGTTCTTCATAGGGATGATTTCTGTAAACAGTATTAATAACTTCATCAAGGTCGTTCTGTTCACATATCATTTCAAGGCGTACTTCTTCAACCATTTCAAATCTGCCTTTTTTGCCAACCAGGGGTTTTGAAGAAGCTGAACCTATGAAAGTACCAACACCTCTTGTTCTGAAAGAACAAACTGAATACTTGCCTATATTACCCGCACCGGCGGCAGCCATTTTAAAAGTAAGTTCATCTGCATTTTTTAAGGGAACAAATACAACTATTTTGTATTTGCGCGCAAATACGGGTGAAACGAATTCAATACTCTTAATGACTGAAGAAGGAAAATATTTCTTTGCCGTATTTGCCGCGTTATTCATAAAAAAATTTTGTCTGAAACTGCATATAAAAAAAATGTCCCGCTTTTATATAGTCGGGACACAGATTCTGAATTCTAAAAAATTGGTTTTAAGCCTGAATAATATAAGAAATTTTGTTGAATTACTTATCATATTAATACAAAAATACTTTTAGTTACTCTTAATTTCAATGCAAAAGGGTTTTAGGTGAACGGGGGAAGTGATTAAACCTGCGGGGTCTTCGAGACCTGGCAGGAATAGAAAGAGTCCGAATCATTGTAATTTCAGAACAAAATCAGCGATAAATCTGTTTATATCATTAAATAGAGTGAGAAATATGACATTAATAGAAGAAATGCTCCAAAACACCAAAACAATTGCGGTAATTGGAGCCAAAAAAGATGAGTGGGAATACGCCTATAAAGTGCCTTTATACATGCAGCAGCATGATTATATGATATTTCCTGTGAACCCAAAACTTGAAGGCACAGAGCTCTTCGGGCAAAATGTAATTGATAAAGTGAACCGTTTGATCGACCCTATCGATATGGTGCTGATATTCCGCAGACCTGAATATCTGAATGACCATGCCCTTGAAATATTATTGATGGCTCCGCAGCCTAAATATGTATGGTTCCAGTTAGGTATTTATAATGATAACGCAGCGAAGCTGCTTGTGGATAGAGGAATTAAGGTTGTGCAAAACAGGTGTATCATGGTTGAGCATGCGAATTTGCAGTAGGGATACTGACTGCTATGTATCTCATATCGGGGGCTTTAGCCCCTTCATTTTAAGTAGTTAAACCACGACCTAAAGGTTGTGGCAATACAAAAAAAACAGAAACAAGACATTCCCAAACTGGTCCGCCCCGGCGGATTGGGAATGCGGGTTGATTATTTTGCTCAGTGGTGTCAGGACTTACGTCCTGGCACTAAAAAATATTCACTCACCAGCCTGAGTCTTCGGTTTTACGCGGGATATCACGTCAGTCAAATTCAATGTGGTTTCTTTGAATGAGAAGTAATATTCATTCGATTTCAGGTCAACGTATTTTTGCAGCAGATAGTTTTTGACCGTGCCGTCCTTTTCGAGTGAAACAAGCCATGTGCTTGGTGTAACTTCAATTACTGATGCCCCGTTGTAATTCGCTCCCATTTTATAAATTTCCGTTTCCAGGAATGAACCAAGGTCTTCGTCATCACTGTCCTCAAGGAAATCAACAAGTATTGAAGCCGAGAATTTCTCCTCGGGCGTCAGGTTTGTATCAGCTGGGTTATCATTTTCATCCTGTGCAACTTTTTGCTGGTTCTGCTGCTGTGTTACCGGTTTATCATCCTTTGAACATGAACCCAGGAAAGCCATTGTAAATAAAAGAATAATATATTTCATAATTTATGTTCTTAAACCGCTAAAGCGGTTCTTTAATTTGATTTATTAAAAAACCCACGACTAAAGTCGTGGGCTGTATGATATAATGAAAATACTATGATAACTTATATATTTTGATAATTTAGTTATTAAGATAACTGAACAATTTATTTGATTAATTCAAGTTCTTTGCCAATTTCACCAAAGAGTTCAAGCATTCTGTCAAGATGTTCCTTTTCATGGGAAGCCATATACGAGGTGCGAAGCATTGAAAGATTTGGCGGAACGCCCGGCGGAACAAAAGCATTTGTGAATACTCCCGCATCAAAGAGTTTTCTCCAGAATATAAGTGTTTTTTCGAAATCGCCCAGAATTACGGGAACAATACCCGTAACACCTTCAATTATCGTATATCCCTGCCCTTTTAAGCCGGCGCGCATATAATCAGCATTAGCAATAAGCCTGCTGATCCTTTCCGGCTCTGCTTCAAGAATTTCGAGTGCAGCCATGGCTGCGGCAACACTTGCAGGAGTTGGTGATGCACTGAAAATAAGCGCAGGCGCGTGATGTTTTATGTAATTCAGTACGCGCTCAGAGCCTGCTACAAATCCACCCAGCGAAGCGAACGTTTTGGAGAACGTGCCCATTGTCATATCGATCTTATCCATCAATCCGTAATGAGAGCCGGTTCCTCTTCCGCCAACGCCAATTACACCAACAGAATGCGCGTCATCAATTAATATTCTTGCGCCGAATTTTTCGGCGAGCTCAACCATTCTTGGCAGGTGCACGATCTCTCCTGTGGTAGAAAATACTCCGTCTGATACAATAAGTATACCTCTATCTTTAGGAATCTTATTTAATACCACTTCAAGGTCATCCATATCGTTATGCTTGTAGCGCTTGAACTCAGCAAAAGCGCCTTTAGCCATCAGGTCAGCGGCAACTATACATGCATGGTTATCTTTATCTGATACTACATATTCACCTTTTTGCACAAGTGTTGGAATAATACCCTGTGCTGTCTGGTAGCCAGTTGAAAAAAGCAGGACGGCTTCAGTTCCAAAGAATTTGGCCATTCTTTTTTCAAGCTCAATGTGCAGGTCTAATGTACCTGTTAAATATCTGGAGCCGCTGCAGCCGGTGCCGTATTTTTCCACTGCTTTTATTGCAGCCTCTTTTACCTTTGGATGGGCTGTTAAGCCAAGGTAATTGTTTGAACCGGCCATGATCATTTTTTTGCCTTCTATCTGTACAACGGGACCCTCATTTTCCTCAATTGGTCTGAAATAGGGGTAAAGCCCTGATTTCTTAACCTCATCAGCTCTTGTAAAATCAAAACACTTCTGAAATAGATCTGCCACTTAAAAAAGCTCCTTTTTTCGGGCATGTGAAACGCCCAATAAATTGAAATTGCGTAATAAATTGAAATTACGTAATTAATTGAATATGTTTGAGTACTAATTTACTTTATTTATGAAATTATAACAAGGAAAAACACTTTTGGGGATATTGAGTGCTCAAAATATCTATATTAATGTGCTTACATTGTGATAATATCTAATATTTACCAATTGAATGGATAATTTCTAATGGCTTTTGGACCCTCACCCCCTTACCCCTCTCCCAAAGGGAGAGGGGAGAGTAAATTCGAAATTTTCGTTTTTGTATTAAATATATTGTTAGTTGTAAATTGAACATTTTTGAATAAGTTTATTGAGGATAAAATACTAATGGCTAAAGTTTTTGTAACAGGCGGTACCGGATTCATCGGCTCACATCTAATTGATGAGCTGCTTAAGAAAAATTATGAAGTTAAAGCGCTTATCAGGAAAAACAGCAGCACAAAATGGCTTAAAGATAAGCCTGTT
>JBHEKV010000066.1:0-10975 GCA_041859235.1 Ignavibacteria bacterium
TTCGCTTAAACGTTTGCCTGCAATGTAATTCATCTCATCAAGGTTATCTTTATCGCTTGGCACGGTTAAGTTATATACGGAATTCTTAACACTGATAACAGTTTCAAAAATGCTTCGTGTTCCTTCCTGCATCCACTGCCCCATTGAGTGAAGGTCAGCGGTAAAATTCACACCCGCGGGAAAAATACCCTTGCCTTCTTTGCCTTCTGATTCACCGTAAAGCTGTTTCCACCACTCAATTATATAATTCATATTCGGGGTGAATGAAGCAAGGACTTCGATAGCTTTGCCTTTTTGGTATAATGCGTTGCGCGCGGCTGCATATAGATCGGGAAGATTTTCATCCATATTTTTTTTATCCCGGCTTAAAAGCTGCATGGATCTGGCACCCTTCAGTAAAGCTTTAATATCATAACCTGCTGCGGCAATTGGCAGCAAACCAACCGGAGTCAGAACGGAGAACCGCCCGCCAACATCATCCGGAATCACAAATGTTCTGTACCCTTCAGCATCAGCCAGCTTTTTAAGCGCTCCCTTTGATCTATCTGTAACTGCAACAATCCGGTTTTTTGCCTCCTCTTTGCCGTATTCACCTTCAATGTGAGCTTTTAGGATCCTGAATGCGATCGCAGGCTCTGTTGTAGTTCCGGATTTTGAAATAACAATTACAGAATAATCAAAGTTATCCAGAACCTGAAGCAACTCCGCATGATAATCCTCGCTGATGTTATTACCTGCAAAAATTACAAGCGGGGCATTCCGTTCAGATCTGCTGATCAAAGAATTGAAATTGTTCGATAATGCATCTATCACAGCCCGGGCCCCAAGATATGAACCGCCTATCCCTATTACTACTATCACATCGCTGCCGGAAGCAAGTGATTGCGCGCATTCATTTATTTCATTTATTTCTTCGTCAGTAATCAATTCCGGGAGATTCAACCAGCCCAAATAGGTGTTTCCTTTTCCGCTGCCATCATATAATGATTTGTTTGCTTCATCAACAGCAATCCGGTAAGAATTAAGATCTTCTTCTGATACAAAGCTGTTTATGCCCGATATATCAAGCTTTAACATATCTTTAATATTGTATAATTAATTATTTATTTTATTCATAAGTTTATCCAGGTAAAAATCACTTAAGCCAAATTGAGCTTTCATCTTTTCAATTTCAACAACTTTCTTCAAATAGTTATCTTCTGTGAACTCATCCATAACGGCAGTTATCATAATGTTTTTGCTTGTATGATCGCCTGAAATGAACTCAAACACCTTGGTTTTGTAGCCATATGATTCCAGAACCAATGCCCTGAGTCCATCGGTTATGAAAGAAGCCAAATGCTCTTCAAGAATGCCGTGTTTGAACACGCCCTTTAGTTCTTCGGGAATGTGCAGATGTTTGCGCACATATTTCTGGCAGCATGGGGCAAGTATTATAATTTCTGATTTAATCGCAATTGCTTTTGCAATTGCGTCATCGGTGGCGGTATCACAGGCGTGCAGCGCGATCACAACATCAGCTTTATTAATTTTGTTATCATTAATTGTGCTGTTAATGAATTTGAGGTCATTAAAATCAACTGCTGTTGAAATATCATTTGATAGCTGCGCAAGGTCTTCGCGCTGCTCAATACCCGTAACCCTGGTTTTTAAATCAAGCTTATAGTTCAGGTAATTATACACAGCGAAAGTTAAGTATGACTTCCCGCTGCCAAAATCAATTACATCAATTTCATTTTTATCAGCAAGGCTGCTTGATTCAATGAGCCCGTTCAGTATCTCAATGAACTTATCTACCTGGCGGAATTTATCATATTTATCACCTTTTACTTCCCCTTTCAGGTTTGTAATGCCAAGCAGGTTCAGGTATTTATCTTTTGAATCGATATAGCGTGTCTTGATGCGGTTATGCTCCTTAATTTCTACCCGGCTGAATGATGCTTTACGTGTATAAGTTCGTGGAACGCGTTTTTTGTTGTATTCCAGCACAAAATCATTTGTTGTGGTGAAAAGTCCCCCATACAGAAAGTTCTTCCCCACTTCATCACTTATGATATTCACCGCTTCATCTGAAGTATGATTTTTATATATATCACGGGTCTTGTACTTATACCGCAGCGCGAATTTCACTTCGTCTTTAATCTTAACGGGGTTTATGTATATGTTTTCCAGCCCGTCTTCACCACCGCGGTATTTGCCTAATGTGAATTTTACAAATGTATTTTCTTTCAGCGAGCTGCAGAGTAATTCTATAAAATCACTCTTAACATCACGCTCAGTATTTTGCTCTTTAGCCATTACAATAGTTTAATTAATTTTTCATATCAAGATAGTAACACTTGTAAAGGGCTTCCTTCTTAAATCCTTCGCGGAAGTACATATCAGCGGCTTTATCGTTTTCACCGTTTACTGAAAGCATTACTCCCGGCGAACCGCTTTCAGCGGCATGCTGAATGCCGGTTCTGAGAAGATTCTTACCTAAACCTTTTCCCTGGTAATTACCCGCAACACCGATCGCTTCTACAAATATAAAATCTTCGCCTTTATGTTCTTCTTTTGTCATACTCAATGTAGCAACAGGTATATCATTATGCCAAAGCAGTTTCATTCCGCCTGCAATGTATGATGGATCGATCTTCCAGTGCTGTATTCGCTCCGG
This sequence comes from Ignavibacteria bacterium, assembly GCA_041859235.1. Lineage (GTDB taxonomy): Bacteria > Bacteroidota > Ignavibacteria > Tepidaquicellales > OLB5 > OLB5. The sequence continues at coordinate 2,660 of JBHEKV010000066.1, forward strand.
TGTCATTCGTACGTGCCCCAGTGAATGCCCGAAAGCATCGTTAATTATGTTACACCAGTTCTCTTCATCAATTCCGTCCCGGAAAGTCCTTAGCTCATATCCTTCCGGAAATTGAGGTGGTGTATACTCTTTGGTATCTCTAATCAGAATCCATGCAAACCGGCGGGATTCAAACCCAAGATCTTCCCATATTTTCGCAATATTGCTGTAATTATCTTCAATAAAACCGTAAATAGAAGTGAGCCCCGAAGTATGTAATAATATGCTGTTTAACAGCTTTAAATACGACAGATAATCGCCATCTGCCGCATGGAACATACGCAAGCGAGCTTGTCTGACTTCCCTGTACTCCGGGTGAAGCATCAAAGCGGCTGCGCCGCGAATTTCATTTCCCTTAACCAGCAAATACACAGGGTCATTTTCACTGACTGAAAAATCATCCAGCGGCGGATTTGATTCATCCTGCTCATGTGAAAATTGTTTGAAATACGATTTGAACGCCGGAATATTTTTTTCTGTTAACTTTACTACTTTCAATTTCTGTTAATATTCAAATTTAGAAAAATGCCAATGCTTCCTGTTGTTTATTTCCATAGTATATCTTTCATTGCCATCCTCAATTTCCGGTTTATAATTACCAAGTTTGAGCGCTATCAATAAATACGGGGAAACATATATCTTCATATTGGATGATCCTACCAGCATTGAGTCACTCCCGCAGCTTCCGTCTGAAGGCACCAGCTTTCCCCCTTTTTCAATATCATAGAATGTAACAGTAAGCTGAATTGTTTTACCCTCAAGTTCCCAAAATCCCCCATAACCTGTCTCTCTTTTTGAGCAATCCATCTGGTTGCTGAAGTAATAGAAAGTACCGTCTTCATTGAAAGTAAAAGTATCATCATATCCGGCTGCAACATGCGGCGCGGCCTGCCATGAGCCGGTAAGATCCTTAGACGTTTGAGCAAAACATATTGTTTGAAGTACCAACAACAGTAATAATGTTTTCATATAAATAAATTATTGTTTTTTGTTTCCGGTTATCATTAAATAAGAAAAACTGCCGCGGTGCATTCCCATAAACAACCCAAGGAAACAAGCTTTTAAATGACCTATTCTGACGGAATTCAGTTTCTCTCCCTGCAGCATTTTCTTTAAAACAAAGCTTACGACTGTAAAAGGCGCGTGCATAACTGATGGCGCTACTCTGAAAGAAAGATCGGTTACTTTAACATTTTCTGCGCCATTCTGTTTTAGCTGCTCAACCACTCCGTGTACGTTTGGGAAAGAAGGCAATGCCCAGCCTTTACATATTTCGTTATAGCAGTATTTTAGGACCGGATAAAACTTTGCTGAAGGACGCTTTAAGAACCCGTCAGCTATTACAAAATTCTTTCCCGGTTTAAGTACACGCATCATTTCCTTAACGAATGCGGCTTTATCATCGCCCGGGCAGTGGCATGCGCTTTCAAGCGCATAAGCTGCGTCAGCAGAATTGTTTTCAAACGGCAGATTGGTATAATCACCCAGTATAAGCTCAATGTTACCATCAATATTTTTTTGCTTATTCAGCTCTCGTGCTTTCCTGATCTGCCACTCAACTATAGTAATGCCCTTAACTTTTTTTTTCGGGTATAGCTTTGCGAATGTTCTGCACGGCGCGGCGAGTCCGCACCCAAGGTCATACACAATTTTATCACTTTCACTCAGCTTAAGGTTTTCGATCACATACCGGTTCATTGCATCCAGCATCTGTTCACGCCAAAGAGGTATCATAGGAAAGCGGTAATATCCGAAATGCATATTATACTCCCGGCTCCATTTGCCGTAATCAAGCCCTGTATCTTCGTAATAAGTTACTACATTCTGCGCATTTTCGTTGGTTGTTACTTCCTTTAACTGCGCATTATTTGTCTGCTGCTCTTTGTTTTTCAGGATGGATTCTTTGTTATTATTTTGGCTTAACCGCCTTTAATGAATACATCAGCGGCATTTTGCCTTCAATTCCTTTAATTTCATAATATCCCAGCTCATTTTGAACAGTGTTATTAAAACACTTATAATAGCTGTACGGATATTCCTTAAACTCCGTTACCTCGAGGTTTTGTTTCAATAGGGCAGTAAAAACATCGCTCAAAGGGTGATTCCACCCATAGGACAATTGGTTGATTGCACGGTCTTTATCCGCATAGGAATGTCCGACCTCTTCAATGATTGGCTCAACGTTAAAGTATGAATAATCCATCTTAACGCAGTCATCATCGTACATCCATCTTACTGGATGAAATTCCGCTATAAAAAAAGTACCCCCGGGTTTTAAATAATGTGAAACAATTTCCGCCCATTTATTCAGATCAGGCAGCCAGCCAATTGTGCCGTATGATGTAAAAACAATATCAAATTTTTTATCAAGTACTTCTTTAAGGTCGTACACATTTGAGCATATAAATTCTGCGTTAAGACCAAGCTCATCATTTAGTTCTTTTGCAGCATCAATTGCCTTATCGGCAAGGTCAACCCCTGTGACTATTGCGCCGAGTCTTGACCAGCTCAGTGAATCAAGACCGAAGTGGCATTGCAGGTGAAGCAATGATTTACCTTTTACATCTCCAAGCGCTTCAAGCTCGGCGGGATTAAGCGAGGACTTCCCCTTCTTAAATGATGCAACATCGTAGAATTCAGATGTTACGTGCACAGGTGTTTTTTTATTCCACAATTCGCGGTTTACTTCTATGTATTTATCCATGATATTTTATTTCTATGTTCCGAGTCAAGGTTTGTTTTTACCTAAAATGCAAATAATTATATAATAATAATATAATTGCCACGACCTTTAGGTCGTGGAGAAAGATTGAACGAAAAATGGGCTTCAGCCCCTAAGCTTCTAAAAACCGTATACTCTTATAAATTCATCATACTCTTCTGCAAATGTTTTCTTTTTATGATGTTCTTCCTGGTCTCCAATGTATTTACGTACCTTTGTCAGTGCTGATTCACCGATAGATACAGCAATAAACTCATCCTGCCACTCAAATTTAAATTTTGATTCCTTGTTCTTATTTACCCAGAAGGATGATTCACCTTTCAACAGCATTGTTACATTTGAAATTGATTGTTCACCTTTTAAGGAAACCAGCATATGTATATGATCTGAAACACAATTTACTGTATCTAAATAGATATTTTTGGAGACTGCATTTTCACGGATATGCTTCAGTAATTTAGGCTTTAGATCTTTAGTAATTGTATGCGCCCGGTTTTTTGTTGAAAAAATTAAATGTATCCAGATCTTTATAAATGGCATATTTTCTTAGCGGCTAAAGCCGAGTTTGTTTCGTAATTTAAATCCACGACCTAAAGGTCGTGGCAATTATGAAAAATCAAAAAATTTATTCTATTATAATAGAATATAGTGATAATTGTAATTTATATATTAAAAAATAATCTTATTCAATGAACATCTGCTTCGTCGCTTTCGCTCCTCGCAAATGCTTCTTAATTTACTTTAATCTTATCGGCAATTTCTTTTGCCTTTTTGCGAAGCTCATCCGCCAAGGCATCCGGTTTATCATATGCAAGCGCGACACCCATTCTGCGGTATTTCCGGGTGCTTGGCTTACCGAATATCTTAACATCAGATTTGGGATATTTGGCTGCATCCTCAAGTCCAGTGTAAGCGGGTTGGGCTGAATTATCATAACCGGCAAGGATCACAGCGCTTGCGCCGGCACGCTCTAAAGTAATTTCGGGGATATCGAGTCCGAGAACAGCCCTTAAATGAAGCTCAAACTCATTAAAATTCTGTGTGCCGGCAAGTGTTACCATGCCTGTATCGTGTGGACGGGGTGAGAGCTCACTGAAATATACACCATCTGTTGCAAGGAAAAATTCAACTCCCCATATACCAAAACCGGTAAGCGCACGTGTGACTTTATCCGCCATAATCTGCGCCTCTGCTAAATGTTCAGGAGAAATCTGGCATGGCTGCCAGCTTTCCTGGTAGTCGCCGCGCTCCTGCCTGTGGCCAATTGGCGGGCAAAACAGGGTTTTGCCGTTTTTCTGAGTAACAGTAAGCAGAGTTATTTCTGTGAAAAAATTTATGAATCCTTCGATTATCACTTCATTGTAGTCACCCCTGCCGCCTGTGGAAGCATACTCCCAAGCCTTATCAATATCACTGTCATTTTTAATTATTGATTGACCCTTGCCGGATGATGACATAAGCGGCTTAATAACACAGGGAATCCCGATTTCCTTCACAGCCTGTGTGAAATCTTCAAGAGTTGAAGCATATTTATATGGTGCGGTTTTTAGTCCAAGCTCTTTCGCTGCAAGGTCCCGGATAGCCTTGCGGTTCATAGTAAAATTTGCAGCCCTTGCGCTTGGCACAACCTGATAACCCTCTTTTTCGTAATCATAGAATCGTTCTGTGCGAATGGCTTCAATTTCCGGAACAATAATATCAGGATTATGTTTAGATACGATCTTATCCAACTCATCGCCGGAGAGCATATTGATTACCTCGCGTTCATCTGCTACTTGCTGCGCCGGGGCATTGTTGTATGAATCGACAGCAATAACAAACTGCCCAAGCCGCTTGGCGGCTATAACGAACTCCTTGCCCAATTCACCTGAGCCTAACAGTAATATTTTTTTTGTCATAATTATGAATGATTACTATTTTTATTTCAATTGTGTTTATCAAAGTTAGCTTATTTCATTATTGAAAACTTATTGTTATAATTGCCACGACCTTTAGGTCGTGGAATATAGATTAAGTAAAGATGGGCTTTAGCCCCTAAGCTTTTGAAAACCATAAACTTTTACAAATTCATCATATTCTTCAGCAAATGTTTTCGTCTTATGATGCACTTCCTGGTTAGCAATGTATTTACGAACCTTTGTAAGTGCTGATTCACCGATTGAAACAGCTATAAACTCATCCTGCCATTCGAACTTGCCTTTTGATAATTTATTCTTGTTTACCCAAAAAGATGACTCACCTTTTAAGAGCATAGTTACATTAGATATGCACTGTTCGCCCCTTAGTGAAACTAGCATATGGATATGATCTGAAACACAATTAACTGAATCTAAATAAATTTTTTTGGATTCAGCATTTTCTCTTATGTGAGCAAGGAGCATTGGTTTCAGATCTTTTGTGATTATATGTGCTCTATTTTTTGTTGAAAAAATTAAATGTATCCAAATCTTTATAAATGGCATATTTTGTTAACGGCTAAAGCCGGATTTTAATTTCATTTTAGTCCACGACCTAAAGGTCGTGGCTATTAATATTGAAAAAAGAAAACATATTTCTCCTTTTAACTTTTTAAACCATTAGACTTACTTACTTAATTAATTAACTACTTACTACTTCTATATTTCTCTATCAGCTTCCTCACAGGCTGGTTATCAGCATATACACGCCACTTGGTTATTTTGCCCTTTTCAACCGTGGCAGTCCATGATGCAGGAATTTCGAACTTATTTTCGGCAAGTATCTTGCCATCGGTGGCAAGGGTACCTTTAGCAGTGCCAAAAACCGCAACCATCCCGTTCTTGCTGATGATATCTTTTACAATCACAGTATAGTCTGGAAAAAATGTAAGCAGGACATCCCAGGCTTTGCTCATATCACTAACACCTTTTGTATCTATACCCATGGAATCAATAAACACCGCGTCACTTGAAGTCATCTCAAGCAGGCCCGTAATATCATGTTCATTTATCAGCCTGATATACTTCCGCACAATTTCAGTGTTATCAATAAGCGTGTCATCATCGTTCGCAGTGATCTTTGAATCAAGCTTATGTGCTTCATGAAGTATACCAAGATAAGCAGGCTTCAACTCTTTTTCTGTTACCCTGAATGCTGCCTTTTTGACCATAAATGCTTTGGCATCCGGTGAGCTTGATACAATATACTTTAATTCGGTGCCAACATAATGCAGGGCAACACCATCCTGCACGCCGTAGCCGCTATCTATCTCACCTGAAGATATCATCTTTCTGTACGCGCTGCGCAGTTCGCCGCGCTTATCGTAATGGGGGCAGAAGCTTCCTTCAAGAAATCCAAGGCAGCTGATTCTCCGCCAGATATCATCTTTGGGATTCTGATAGCCATCTTCATACCAGCAAATTGCGCCGGCTGACATTCCGCTCAGCACTACACCCTGCTTCCATGCTTTTTTTATAATACGGTCAAGTCCGGCTTTACGCCATACCTGCATTAAAAACTTCGGACTCCCCCCGCCTACAAAGATCAGATCCTGGCTTAAGACGATCTGCTCGAGTTTTTTGAACGGTACAGCTCTCTTTGAAAGCGAAAGATGCGTTGGCTTGCAATTGAATTTATTATAAGCACGGTAGAATTTCGCAATGTAGTCTTCATGATCGCCCCCCGCCGTTGGCAAAAAAAGGACCTTTGGTTTAGCTTTGTTGGTCTGCAGCAGAAGGTATTCATCCAGCAAAAGATTGTTGGGCTGATCTGAAAATCCACCGCCGCCCAGTGCAATTATATGCCCCTGGTTCTGTTTGGTAACATTCCTGTTTATATGCGAACTTATTTTCCGCGTAATTTTAGAAAGCGATTTGAGCATATTTGGTATTCGCCTGAATAAAATGTTAAACTGTTTTATGAATTGACAAAAATCGTTAAAATTACACAATAATTAAAGGTATAATATTTAATTGTTTTAACCTTAAATGATGAGTAAATTTGAAATTATCGATTAACTAAATTAACCTATAAAAATGAAATTGATGGTTATGATTTTTGTATTATCGTTTTCCTCTGTGCTATACAGCTATAATTGTCCCTGCGAGTACACAGATAAAAATTCGGGAGATTCTGTTTTCCTCGAGCTCACCCGTCAGGTACTTACTGTAATAAAAGATAGGGATTACGATAAGCTAACTAAATATATCCATCCTGCGGACGGCATAAGGTTTTCTCCTTATGCCTATATTGATACAGCAAATGATGTAACGGCAAGCCGTTCCGGTTTCCGGTTGAACGCATATACAGGTAAAAAAAGAGTCTGGGGATATTTTGACGGAACAGGCGATACAATAGAGTTGACAAACAAAGAGTACTTCAAAAGATTTGTTTATGATGTTGACTTCCTGAATGCAGAAAAAACAACAGTGAATTCAAAATCAAGCCATGGCAGCGATCTGGATAATCTGAAGGATATTTATCCAGGCTGTGTTTACACTGAAAGTTATTTTTCGGGGTTTGATGAAAAATACGGCGGAATGGACTGGCGCGCACTTAGATTGGTGTTCAAGGAGTACGAAGGCAAATATTACTTGGTTGGGATAATTCATGATGAGTGGACGATATAGTGCAGATATAGCAATCTAATTTTACAGGCACATATATTTCGATCCTAAATTTACCGGTTAAATAAATAGTAAACAAAACATATTTCCAAATAATCAATGAAGCTATGTATAAAGCACTTAAAATAAGTCCAATGATACCTTCTTATGATTTTGAGATCACGAAGAATTTTTTCGTTGACATTTTTGGTTTTGAGGTTGTATTGGATTCAAGTGTATACATGATATTCAGCAAAAGCGATCTTACTGTACATATTCTGCAGGCAGGTCCCGATATCGGACAAATGGAATTTTATCTTGAAGTTGATGATCTGGAAGTTTTATGGGATTCTATCAAGAATAAACTTATTGGCATAAAGGTGAGGGAACCTTTTGACAGAGAATACGGTATGCGGGAAGCTCACATAGAGATACCAGGTACCAAAACACTATTGTTTGCAGGAATGGTTATTAAATAATGCAAATTTGACAAAGGATTTGTTTTGCAGTTATACCACATAAGTGAGAATCCCGGCATTGAAATATTTGAACCGAGGCCTTCTCCGCAGTATTATGATAACATTAAAGGAAATGTTGTATTTGCAGTTTCAGGTAAGATGCTTCATAATTACCTCCTGCCGAGAGATTGCCCAAGGATCTGCTATTATGCTAAGTCCGATTCGCTAAAATCTGATATTGATAAATATATTGGTACTACTGAAAAGAAGTTTATAATTTGTACAGAAGAAAACTGGCTTGAAAGAATAAAAAACACCAAACTCTATTTGTATAAAATGCCAAATGAAAGCTTTGAATTGCTGGATGAAGGTGCGGGTTATTATGTATCTTATCAAACCATCAAACCCGTGAATATAATTACTATTTTAAATTTGAAAGCAGAGTTGGGTAAAAGAAATGCTGAGCTGAGGGTTCTGCCATCACTTAAGCAAATTTCACAAGAAATATCCGGTTCAACTCTACAGTTTTCAATTA
>JBHEKV010000194.1:0-9364 GCA_041859235.1 Ignavibacteria bacterium
GATTACGGCAATTGTTTCGGCGTTCCCACTGTTGGCGGAGAAATTTATTTTGATGAAAGCTACCGCGATAATCCATTAGTGAATGCGATGGCAGTAGGTATAGTTAAGCATGATGAAGTTGCAAAGGCTACCGCCAAAGGAGTTGGAAATCCTGTGTTTATAGTTGGTTCATCAACCGGAAGAGACGGTATCCATGGCGCAACATTCGCATCGGAAGAAATCTCGGAAGCATCGGAAGCTAAACGCCCCTCGGTACAGGTCGGTGATCCGTTCACGGAAAAACTCCTTCTCGAAGCATCACTTGAACTGATAAAAAGCGGTGTTGTTGTTGGAATGCAGGATATGGGTGCCGCAGGTATAACCTGCTCAACCAGCGAAATGAGTGCAAAGGATGGAATGGGTATGGATATAAATCTGGATTTCGTTCCCGCACGCGAAGAAAACATGTCTGCGTATGAGTTAATGCTTTCGGAATCTCAGGAAAGAATGCTGGTTGTAATTCAAAAAGGCAAAGAAGAAATTGCGAAAAACATATTTGAAAAATGGGACCTGAATTGTGTTGAAATAGGTACAGTAACAGAGGGGCCGAATGTAAAAATTACTTACAAAGGAAATGTAGTGGCAGAAGTCCCAGCAAATACACTTGTACTTGGCGGAGACGCACCTGTTTACGTACGTGAATCAAAAGAACCCGCATATTTGAATGAAGTACAGAATTTTGATCAGTCAATATTGGAAGAACCAGCTGACCTGAACAGAGTTCTAATCAATCTGCTTTCAACTCCGAATATTACAAACAAGAACTGGGTTTACGAGCAATACGATACACAGGTTAGAACCAACACAGTAGTAATGCCTGGCGGCGATGCCTCCGTGGTAAGGATAAAAGGAACAAAAAAGGCGCTTGCTATGAAAACTGATTGTAACGGCAGGTATGTATATCTGAATCCTTACAAAGGCGCTATGGCAGCAGTGTGCGAATCAGCAAGGAATGTTGCGTGCACCGGCGCTATACCGCTGGCAATAACAAATTGCCTGAATTTCGGCAATCCATATAAGCCCGAAGTATATCATCAGTTCCGCGAAGCTATTAGGGGAATAGGCGACGCCTGCAAGAAATTAAACACTCCCGTAACGGGCGGTAACGTAAGTTTTTATAATGAATCACCCGACTATGCCGTTTACCCTACTCCAACTATCGGTATGGTTGGTTTGATAGAAGATATTGAATGTATGGTTACATCTTACTTTAAGAATGAAGGTGATGTAATAGCTTTGATAGGCAATGTTAATTGCAGCAATTCAATTGGAGGCAGCGAATATCTGAAACTGGGATACAATCTGGTTAAAGGCGATGCCCCTGAAATTGATCTTGATAAAGAGTATAGCCTGATTAATGCTCTTGTTAAACTTGCCGGGACAAAAAACATTAACTCGGCGCATGATGTTTCCGATGGCGGCCTGGCGGTGTGCATTGCAGAATCCTGTATGATAAACAGAACTTTGCCCATAGGATGCAATGTTAATATAGAATACACGGGGAGACCTGATTTTTGGCTGTTCAATGAATCTCAAGGCAGAGCTGTTATTTCGTTTAATTCACAGAACGAAGATATTGTCAGAAAAATATGTAACGAATTTAATATTGAGTATTTGAATATTGGCAAAACGGGCGGAAAGGCTGTAGTCATTAATAAAGAGGTAAATATACCGCTTGAAATTGCAAAAGAAGCATATTATAATTCCATATCGCAATTAATGGAAAACTAAATTCAGGTAAACTTGCCTTAAAACCGGCAAAATTAAAACTCCCTGATTCATTCCTCGTAAATACAAATAAAACCAAGGAAGTTTAATGAAATTTAAGGGCATATTAAATCATTCAGTGTTTGTTTTATTGCTCTTAATTTCCTTTGATATCAATTCTCAGGTCAATCTTCAGCAGGATTTTTCTCTTACAAACTTAAAACTAAATGACAAAATAACCGGGCATAAACTTCCTGATCTATCAGGAAAGACCTCTTCAGTTCTCCCCATTTCGATCGGGGTTCTGACTGCAATTTACCTTTTAAACCCGATGGTGGAATATACCGATAGAAAAGTATATGCAGGACTAACCAAAGAAGTCTCAGTCGGGTTTGGTAAACTTGGTGAACACAGAACTGCCTTTGAATACTCATTGGTATTTGGAGGGAGTATTAGACACTACATAAGACTTTCTTACAAATATGATATTCTCCTTGCTGATGGTATTGAACCATCTCATATGCTGCAGGGAACCAGTGTAGTTTCAATTGGAGCAGGTTATTTCACAGATTTCAAAGGAAAAGGTATTTTTCCGGAGCTAACCTATGGTTATTCAATTAGAAATCACAGGGTGTTATTTTACCCTCATGTAAAACTAAGGTATACATATATGTTAACAAAAGATAAACCTTCAATTACAGATCTTTCATTTGGGGTCATATTGGGTATTGCCAATCCGTTTTTAAGCGTAAATATAAGAAGAAAATATTAATTAAGTCATAAAAATTGTTCAAAAATTTTTTACCGGGCTCAGTAAAGGATATATTTCTGGAAACATGGGGCATCTTCAATTTTTCCATGAGATTCTTCAGAGAAGTATTCAAACCACCATATAATCTGAATGAACTGGTAAAACAGTTTTTTCAGATCGGCAATAAATCACTTGGACTGGTGGGAATAACCGGATTTATAATCGGATTTGTGCTGGCACTACAGGCAATACCAACTTTGCAGCCTTTTGGGGCAACATCTCTTATTCCTTCTATGGTGGGACTCGGTATAATCCTTGAAATTGGACCGGTGATTACCGGCCTGATTTGCGCAGGCAAAATAGGATCCAGTATTGGCGCTGAACTAGGTTCAATGAAAGTTACCGAACAAATTGATGCAATGGAAGTATCTGCATGTAATCCTTTCAACTTTCTTGTTATAAGCAGGGTTATAGCAACTACTCTTATGATACCGCTGCTTATTATATACGCAGATATTATTGCTCTTCTGGGAGGTTATCTTGCATTAAATGTTGTAAGTGATGTTTCATTAGGTTTGTATTTCTCCCAGGTATTTGACGCTTTAAGTATAGGTGATATCATAGGACCTACCGTAAAAACATTCTTTTTTGGTTTTACAATTGGTATAGTAGGCTGTTATAAAGGATACAATGCTGATAAAGGTACCGAAAGTGTTGGAATTGCAGCAAATTCATCTGTTGTTATTTCTTCATTAATGGTAATTATCTGGGATATGATAGCTGTTCAGATAACAAATATAATATTATAATCTTTTTGAAAAGAACAGAAACAGTAATAGATATAGAACACCTCAAAAAATCTTTCGGAAAAAATGTAATTCTGAAAGATATAAATCTTAAAATAAACAGAGGAGAAACTATTGTTACACTGGGTAAATCAGGTACAGGCAAATCTGTTACGCTCAAGTGTATTGTTGGGCTTATTAAGCCTGATTCAGGCACAGTGAAAGTCCTGGGTAAAAATATCCCTGAACTATCTTACGAAGAGCTGCAATATATGCGTAAAAAGATCGGTTTTGTTTTTCAGAGCGGAGCCTTGTATGATTCCATGTCAGTAAGAGAAAACCTTCAGTTCCCCCTGCTTAGAAATACCGATCTAAAAAATGAAGATATTGATAAAAAAGTTGAAGAAGTATTAAAAGATGTTGGACTCATCCAGGCAATCGATAAGATGCCTTCAGAGTTATCCGGCGGAATGAAAAAAAGGATCGGTGTTGCCAGGACAATTATCATGAATCCTGAAATTATGCTTTGGGATGAACCAACGACAGGCCTGGACCCGGAAACAACCCGGGATATCAGCCACTTAATTGTAAGAATGCAGCGAAAATATAAAGTATCATCTGTTGTTGTGACTCACGATATGATCTGCGCTAAAATAGTGGCAAACAGAATAGTGGTCCTGAAAGATGGAACATATACTGAATCAGGCACCTATGATGAACTTGAAAGATCTGAGGATGATTTTGTACGCTCATTCTTTGAAGAAATTAAAGAAGATGAGAACAGCAGTCTAAGTAATTACAAGGGCTCAGAGGACGAAAAAAAAGTATAAAAATAAAAGGTATATAAAATGGAAACAAGTAATGAAAAAAAATTAAAAGTCGGCTTCTTTATAATTGTAGGATTTTTGATGTTTGTTGTGGCTATATTTGTGCTCGGGGGTAAAGATAACCTCTTTACCCCGACTTTCAATATCAGATCACAGTTTGAATCGGTCAGCGGTCTTAAAACGGGCAGCTCTGTAAGACTGAACGGAATTGTTGTGGGTAAGGTTGATGGTGTTGACATTGAAGCGTCAAACAAAGTACTAGTAACAATGACGCTTGAAAAAGGCATACAAAAATTCGTAAAAAAAGATTCAAAAGTGACTATTGGCTCTGATGGTCTGGTAGGTAACAAAGTCATTGATATCACTCCGGGAACACCCGGTACACCCGAAATTCAAAACGGTGAAATGCTTGCTTCCATTAAACCTGTAGAAGTTGCCGATATTATGAACAGCCTGAAGGAATCAAGTGACAACGCTTCTGAGATCACAAAAGATCTTTCTGAGATTACTTCAAAAGTGAATCTGGGACAGGGTACACTTGGCCAATTGGTAAATAACGACACATTGTACAGAAGCATTGATACGACATTCAGGTCTTTTGCAAATTATTCAGGACAGTTAAACTTAGTGTTCAGTAAAGTAACAAATACCGTAGATAATGTTTCCGGTGATCTTGATCTGCTCACCAAACAAATAAACAAGATCACAGTTGATATTGGAGAAATAGTAAGAAAAATGAACTCCAGTGAAAGTATTGTAGGTACATTGCTTACAGATACTGTTTTTGCGAATAATCTGAAATCATTGATGCAAAATGCAAACATGACTACCAAAAATCTGGAAAACGGTTCCTTCAGTTTTGCTCAGAATATGGAAGCATTGAAGCACAATTTCCTTTTTAAGGGATACTTTGAAGATATAGGATACTGGAGCCAGCCTGATTGGGAGAAGAATATGGATAAAAAAGCACTGGAACTGAGAATTAAGGAGCAGGAACTCCTTAAGAAAGAAAAGGAGTTAAGAGATTTAGAACAGAAAATCAAATTAGAACAAAAAATTGATGACGGTAATAAATAGAAAGATCCTGATATTATTTGGTATTGCCATATTGGCAATTACAGGCTGCAAGAAAGATGATTCCGTTCAATCTCCGGTAAGCAATGAACCGGAACAGAACACGGTGATTTTGATTGAGCCTGTCAATAACGGTCTTGTGAATACATATACTCCTGTAATCAGATGGAATTCATTCAGCGGAGCAATTTCCTACACAATTCAGGTTTCAACCGATGCTAATTTTATTACTCCAGGAACACTTGATACTTCTGTTACAGAAACTCAGATAACTATCCCATCCGGAAGACTTCAGACGAACATTTATTATTACTGGAAAGTAAGAGCTGACCTGGGAAGCGGAAATTTTTCTTCATATTCCGAAACCAGGAAGTTCAGGGTAATATTAGCCCCGCCTCCGCCTCCGGTTTTACTGATTCCTTTGAACAATTCAGTAGATCAGCCTTTCTTGCCGTTTTTTGACTGGGAAGATTCACCAACTGCAGAAACATACAGGCTTCAGGTATCCCTAAATTCATCTTTCATCCCGGTCTTGCTTGATTCTGCAAATATTACCGGTTCGCAATTGCAATCACCTTACTTCTATTTCAATACAGGAACAAGTTATTTCTGGAAGGTTAACGCGTCAAATTCAAACGGCTTAAGTACAGGTGAATGGTCAGGGACTTTCACTTTCAGGACGGTCGAAGGCTTGCAGCCAAGTTCCATAAGCGGCAGGGTTCGTTTTGCGGAAACAGGTTTCATCAATCCTCCATTCAGATATATTGTTGGAGCATATGAGGTTAACAGTTGGCCCCCGGTTAATACATTATCTGATTACACAGATACGCTGGTGATTCAGCAGATAAATAATGAGTTCGTAGCAGATTATATGATAAAGAATGTTCCAAATGGCAGTTACCACATAACGGTTTATGCTCAAACTCGTTCCATAAGCAATGATGTATTTCATAAATCCGTTTACGGTTGTGATACAGCCCGTGTTATTTACTCAAATTGTCCTTTATCAAATCCCGGTACAGTAACCATTAATAACGGCTATGGTTTAGGAAATATCAATATGCTCTCATGGGCAGATTCATTGAAAACGATTTTTTAGATACCCTGATGTATATATAGAATTAATGAGCTTAAATGTTTATTTTGCGTTATTGAATAACAACTTCACTGAATTGCTGCTCCCTCGGCGGCTTCCAAAAAACTAATTTTTCATATGACTAAATTCTTTAGATTCAAATTGTATGTGTTCACTGCGGTTCTTTTTGTAATTACGCTTCAAGGTCAGATCCTAACCCAGGTAAAAACAGTCACAGAAGGCAGCTATACCTACACAATTGTCGAAAATGATCCGACAAAAACAAGAATGTATAAACTTGATAACGGCTTAACGGTCTATTTGACTGTCTATAAGAACCAGCCGAGAATACAGACATATATCCCTATTAAGACCGGAAGCAAAATGGATCCTGCCGACGCAACCGGGCTGGCACATTACCTTGAGCATATGCTGTTCAAAGGAACCGATAAATTCGGCTCGAAAGATTATGCAAAAGAAAAACCTCTGGTTGATGAGATCATTAACCTGTATGAAAAATACCGGGGGACCAAAGATGAAAAAAAACGTAAACAGATATATAAACAAATAGACAGTGTTTCAGGGCTTGCCGCCACATACGCCATAGCTAATGAATACGATAAAATGATGAGTATTATCGGCGCTACCGGAACAAATGCTTATACATCGGTTGAACAGACAGTTTATACCAATGATATTCCCTCGAACGCACTTGAAAAATGGATCAAAATTGAAGCAGAAAGATTCCGCAATCCTGTAATGAGACTGTTCCATACCGAGCTTGAAGCCGTTTATGAAGAAAAGAATATCAGCCTTGATGACGATAATGACAAAGTTTGGGATGAGCTGTTCCTGAACCTTTTCCCTACCCATCAATACGGTACACAAACTACTATTGGAACAATAGAACATTTAAAGAATCCGTCTATCAAGAAAGTTATTGATTATTACAACACATATTATGTACCGAATAATATGGCAATTGTTCTCTCAGGTGATCTTGACCCCGAAAAAACGATAGAACTTATTGATAAATACTGGGGTTCAAAACCCCCTGGAAATGTTCCGGTATTTGTGCCGGCTGTTGAAAAACCAATAACCAAGCCTATCGAAAAAGATGTGTTTGGTCAGGAAGCAGAATACCTGATGATGTCATACAGGTTCCCCGGAGCAAATACAAAGGAAAATGATATCGTTACCATGATAGATATGATACTTGCCAACAGTTCCGCCGGCTTACTAGATCTTAACCTGAATCAGAACCAGAAGGTACTTGCATCCGGTTCATTTGTGGTAACTAACAAGGATTACTCTGCGCATGTTTTATACGGCAACCCAAGGGAAGGCCAGAAACTTGAGCAGGTAAAGGACCTGCTTCTTGAACAGATAGGAAAAGTGAAAAAGGGTGAGTTCCCTGAATGGCTTATTGGAGCTATTATTAACGATTTTAAATTATCAGACATAAAATCACAGGAATCAAACCGCTCCAGAGCTGGAAATATTGTTGAAGCTTTTGTAAAGGACATCCCATGGCAGGATGAAGTTGACAGAACTGAAAGACTGGCAAAGATATCAAGGCAGGATATCATAGATTTCGCGAATAAAAATTACAATGATAATTATGTGGTCGTTTATAAACGGACAGGTGAAGATAAAAATGTGCAAAAGGTTGCAAAACCCCAGATCACTCCTGTAGAAGTAAACAGGCAGGATAAGTCAGAATTCCTGAAAGAAATATCCGGAATGAGCTCAGAAGAAATTAAGCCGGTTTTCGTTGATTATAAAACTGATCTGAGTGTAACAAATATTAAAAACGATATTCCGCTGCTTTATAAGAAGAACGAAGAAAATGAATTATTTAACCTTAGCATTGTTTTTGATATAGGCGATTATAACAATAAATATTTATCAATGGCTGCAGGGTATTTTTCGTACCTGGGGACCTCAAAATATACTCCTTCTCAGCTTAAGGAAGAATTTTATAAACTTGGATGTTCCTATAGTATTTCTACCGGTGAGGACCAGACCGCATTAACGTTAAGCGGGTTGAATGAGAATTTTGACAAGGCATTTATTCTTCTTGAATCTGTGATCAACGACCTGAAACCCGAGCAGGAAGCCCTGAAAAATCTTGTTTCTGATATCTTAAAAGTGCGGGCAGATAATAAGCTTGATAAAGAGAAAATATTGTGGGATGCTATGTTTTCGTACGGCAAGTACGGAGCGAAGTCTCCTTATACAGATATCATGACTGAACAGGAACTCGCAGCAATTGACCCTATGCAGCTTATTAATGCAATAAGAGAGCTGCCAAATTATAAGCAGAAGATCTTGTACTACGGTCCGCTTACAGAAGACGCTCTGAAAACCAAATTAAATAACGACTATACACTTATCCCGGAAAATCTCAAGGAAGCTCCGGTTCCCGTTAAGTATGAAGAACTTCCCACAACTGAAAATACCGTATATGTTGTAAACTACCCTGATATGGTTCAGGCAGAAATACTAATGCTTACCAAAAAGGAAAACTATGATAAAGATAAGATCCCGTACATAGCATTGTATAATGAGTACTTTGGCGGCGGAATGGCGGGAATTGTTTTCCAGGAATTGCGTGAATCTAAAGCGCTTGCTTACAGCACATTTTCTTCATTCACAATACCCAACAAGAAAGAAAAAGCGCATTATAATCTTGCATATATCGGCACGCAGTCCGATAAACTGCCGGAGGCCATGACAGGATTTTTTCAGTTACTTAACGATATGCCGGAATCGGAAATTACTTACAACTCCGCAAAGGATAATCTTATTCAGAAGTTCAACACAGAAAGAATAACTAAATCTGGTATTCTGAATTCATATTTAAGTGCTCAGAAGCTTGGACTTGATCACGATATCAGAAAGGATATTTACGAAAAAGCGCAAACTTTGTCTCTGGATGACATAAGGAAATTCCAGGCAGAAAACATAAAGGATTCAAAATACACAATACTTGTACTGGGAGATAAAAACAAACTGGATATTGCAACATTAAGCAAATACGGCACTGTGAAGTATTTGACACTCGAAGAAATTTTCGGTTATTAAACAATACCAATGCATCAAT
>JBHEKV010000243.1:0-4122 GCA_041859235.1 Ignavibacteria bacterium
CTTAACCTGTTAAAGAAAGATAATTGAAAAAAATTTTAACTGTGCTTAGTTAATTAATAGTTACACTACTCAATTAAAAAGAGCGTTCCGGTTGGACGCTCTTTTTTTATGGATAACTCTTTGGATGATCAATCTTTGAGTATTTCGTTTCGCATATCAATTCATTTTGAGGATCAATGTCTGAATGCCTGCCTTCGCAGGCATGACAAAAGAAAATCAATCAGACTTTAGTTTTATTAGAGCTTCGGTGCCTTCGTTGAGCTTGCTTGTAATGACAAGCTCACCCTTATGTGCATCGATAATTTTTTTGCAGATCGAAAGTCCAAGCCCGAAACCGCCGGTGTTGCGCGAGCGTGATCTATCAGCCCTGTAAAAGGGCTCGAATATATTCTTAAGGTCCTCCTGTGATATCCCTGTTCCGTTATCTTTAAACACTATCAATACACTGCCCTTTTGTTCGGTAATTGAAATATCAATTTTGCCTTCGGAATATTTAAGTGCGTTATCTATCAGGTTACGGAATACAACCTGCATTTTATCCATATCAATGTTAGCCAGGATCTCTTTACCGGGTTTAACAAAGTTGAGTCTTGATTGATCATCATACTCAAGTACAGTCTCCTCAAGCAGCTCCGCTGCATCAGCTTTTTGAGGCTTGATATGATTAAAGCCGGCATCAGCTCTGTAGTTCTCCAGCAGACCCGTTATCATTCTTTCCATTTCCAGCACATCTTCTTCTATTTTTTCTTTGGAAGAACCTACTTCGAGTCCAAGTTTAATACGTGTCAGAGGCGAGCGCAGCTCATGTGAAACATCAATAAGCAGCTGTTCCTTGGATTTTATCGAGCTGTTAATTTTATCAGACATTTCGCCGATCGAATCAGCAAGTTCACCCAGTTCATCTTTCCTGCCTTTGGGAAGCTTGACGTCGTAGTTTCCTTCACCGATACTTTCAACCGCGGTAGAAAGCTCTTTGAGGGGACTAAAAAGGCTCCGCAGCAGGAAATACAGAATTACGATTATGATACTGATAAACAATATCAGCATAATAATTGCGCGTTCAGGTTTAAACAACCTGGGATCAAATGGTTTAATTATAAAAACACCCTGCGGAAATCTGATAATAGAATAAGGCTTGCCTTTGAATGTCACTATAAATGATTCATCCTCTTCAAATCTTTTTTGTGTTTCAGGATTAGATAGTATATCGGTTAGCATAGGCATATCCTCGGATGTAGTCCAGAGGTGTCCCTGGTTTCCTTCATATCTCATATCAATTTCAAGGTCATCGCAAATTTGTTTAGCCTTTACAGTATCGGGGGGAACTCCTATTTCATAGATAAGGCTTCGTTCCATTCTCCGCGAAAAATCCCTGAGGAATTTGCGGGGTTTCTTATCTGAGGTTGCCTGAAAAACAAACAATACAATTACGTTCAGCATGATACCGAAAATAAATACAATAAGTATCAGCTTTATAAAAATAGAGAGATTCGGTATCTTAAGTTTCAACTGAATATCCCTCTCTTACTTTGCTGCCTCTTCGAGAAAGAACATGTAGCCGATGCTGTGCACGGTTTTAATAACCTGTTCTTTATCCTTTTTGCTGCCAAGCGATTTGAATTTATTCCTCAGGCGTGATACCATCACATCAACTGAGCGGTCAAAGGACATCCACGATATACCGCGTGTGTTCTGCATAATTTCATCCCGCGAGAGCACTTTCCCGTTATTTTTAACGAACAGAAGCAGCAATTCATATTCAGTTGAAGTAAGCTCCATATCTTTGTTGTGATATGAAGCGGTGCGTTTATTGGGATCAACAACAAGATCTTTAAGCAGTATATTCTCATTCTTCTTCAGCTTCAGCTCACTTCTTCTCAAAACTGATTGTATCCTGGCCAGCAGTTCACGGGGCTCAAAAGGTTTAGGAAGGTAATCATCGGCGCCAAGCTCTAACCCAACTACCTTATCAGTAACTTCTCCCCTTGCTGTAAGCATTACAACCGGCGTTTCATGATCCTTCCTGATTTGCTTTACTGTTTCAAAGCCGTCCATTTCAGGAAGCATCACATCAAGTATGATCAGATCGTAATGGTTATTCTTTAGTTTTACCAGTCCATCTTTTGGATTTTCAACCGCAGTGGTCACAAAATTATTCTTCCCCAAATACTCCTGCAGAAGCTCGTTTAGCTTCGCATCATCATCTATTATCAGTATTGATTTTGACATTACGTTATAGCTGCTCTTTCCTTTAATTTCCTTTCAATACAAAAAGGAATCATTTAAACAAGGGGGCAAGTGCCCCCCTGAAAATTGTGCTGAAACTTTAATAAAAATACATAACTTAATAAATACTTACTATTCAATAATCGGTTCGATCAGCCGGATTATTGCTTACCATCATCCTTACGGAATTTATCTCTCATCTCACGTTTTTTATCACGGAATTCCTTCATTTTATCAACTGCTTTATTGCGCTGGTCCGGGGTTAATATTGCATGGAACTTTGCAGTTTCATCCAGCATGAAGTTTCTCATTTCTTCACGCTCAGCATCACGTTTCTTCATTAACTCAAGCGCTTTTGTTTTGTCAAAAGTATCTCCGCGGAACATCTGCATCATTTCTTCCATTTCGGCTTTTCTGTCTTCCTTTTTCCTGGAATCCATCTTAGCCTGGATCTCATCTTTCAATTTTGCCACTTCATTTCTCTGCTGGTCTGTAAGGTCAAGATCCTTAACTGCCATTTCCATCAGGAATCCCAGAGGGCCATGAGGCCTGTGCTTATCATAGAAACCTTTTGCAAAACCAAGACCCGCAATTCCTGTGAGCAACACTATAAGCAGGATCGAACTTACGATAATCTTTTTCTTTCTGGTTGGTTTCTTCTTTGGTGCCGTTTCAGTTACTTCCGGTGGGTTGTTGAATGTATTCATGTCAGACATTTTAAATGCTCCCTTATCTATCAGCAATATATTACAGCTGTTTAATTTAATGACTTAACTTTCGCTACAAAAATATGTTTAACTGTTACAAATATTATGATTTTAATGTAATCATACTGTAAATAAATGTTACAGCATTTGGCTGTAAATTCAGAAAATATTGGGCTAAAAAAGTCTTAATTTCTTATTATTTTGCGTAAATAAACATTAGTATTTATGAAAAAGATAGCAGTTTTAATTCTATTTGTCACGTTTATCAATTCAAACTTTGCACAGGATACATTTTCAATTACTGCTGTAGATCCAGTCACCGGGCTAGTTGGCAGTGCAGGCGCATCGTGCGTTGCAGGCTCGATAATTCTAAGCGATGTACATCCCAACCGGGGAGTGATCCATACACAGGCTTCGTATAATTCTACAAACCAGATAGTTGGCAGAAACCTGATGAACCTTGGATTTACTCCTCAGCAAATAATTGATTCATTGGTGGCAAGAGACAGTAATCCAACAATAAGGCAGTACGGCATTACGGATTTTGTCGGCACCACTATCAGAACGGCAGGCTATACCGGAGTAAACTGCACTAATTATAAAAATCATAATCTTGGACCTACTTTCACTGTTCAGGGAAATATTCTCCTTGGGCAGCAAATACTTGATTCAATGTATAACAGGTATATGAACACACCAGGCACTATGGCGGAAAAATTAATGGCAGCACTGCAGGGTGCTAAAGTCATTGGTGCTGATACCAGATGTCTATCCTCAAACAGATCGTCAATCTCCGCATTTATCAGAGTCGCTAAGCCAACCGATCCTCAGAGCGGCCCCTATTGGCTTGACCTGAATGTGCAGACTGTTCCGGCTCCAAGAGATCCAATTGATTCATTGCAGATACTTTTCAACCAATGGCAGACAACGGGAATTTCAAACAACCAGGGAATTTATCCGGAAACATTTTCACTTGAGCAGAATTACCCTAATCCTTTCAACCCCGTAACAAATTTTACTTTTGATATCGGCACACTATCCTTTGTTAAACTTGCGGTATTTGATATCACAGGCAAAGAAGTTGCAGTGCTTGCGGATTATATTTTCCACCGCGGAAGATACACAATCAACTTTGATGCATCCGGCCTTGCAAGCGGTGTTTATATTTACAGGATTTTTGCGGCAGATG
>JBHEKV010000151.1:0-10314 GCA_041859235.1 Ignavibacteria bacterium
AACCTGAAAGCAGAAGTTGAAAGCTTACGCGCTCAGGTAAAAGGTAAAGAAGACGAAAAAGCTTCTTTACAGAAACAGATTTCAGACAAAGACGCAAAAATCAAAAAATGCAATGACGATATGGCAAAAACCAAGTCATGCGTAGACGGGATGGGTAAATAAATGAAATTACACAAATTATTTATCTTATTCTTTTTAGCATTAGGTTTATCATTAAACAATGCTAACATTTTTGCTCAGGATGATGACGATGATGATGATGACGACGATCAGCAGATGGAAGAGATGGACGAAGAAGAATGGCAGAGACAGATGGACGAGCTCAACGCTGAAAAGACAAACTTGACAACCAAGTTAGCTCAGTTAAACGGCGAGATCGACAACTTAAAAGGAACATCAGCTAACAAAGATAAAGAACTCGAAAAATGCGAGAACGATCTTTACGCTTTAGTTGGAACAACAAAGAGCGGCGTTGCTGATTTCAGGAAGAAATTCGAAGAAACAGAGAAGAAGATCAACGGCAAAGTTGGAACACCGGCTGACGCACGTAAGATGTACTTCGACGAAATTTCAAAAGATAAAGCTCGCTGCTTACCTGAATTCCAGGACAGATATGCTTCAATGAAGAAAAAACTTGAAGATTGGGAAGTAAAACCCACCGAAGCATGCTACACTGTTGTTAAAGGTGATTGCTTATGGAAAATCTCCAAGATGAAATACGGTTCACCGTATTACTGGCCGGCAATTTGGGATGCTAACAAAAATGGCGTTGCTAACGCTGATGCTCTGAAAAATGCTAGACACAAAAAGGTAACCAATCCTAATTTGATCTATCCTGGTCAGTGCATGAAGATCCCGACACTCACCGACGCTCAGAAAAAAGAAGCTGAAATGAAGTCAAAGAAGTACAGAAAAACAAGAAAAGTAAAGACTACCACTGATACAAAGACCGATGTAAAGAAAGACGAAAAGAAAGACGTAAAAAAAGATGAGAAAAAAGACGTAAAGAAAGATGAAAAGAAAGACGTTAAGAAATAATTAACGCTTGATTTGATCTGACTTTGTCTTACTGTACTATAAGCAAAGTATTTCTCAGGCCCTTGGACTTCGGTTCAAGGGCTTGTTTATTATACATAACCCACAAATGATACTGATCAATATATCCCGGAAAGGGGAATAATTTAATTGCCAATTACAGATAAGAACATAATACTTGAAGATGTGGACCTGGTAAATTTCGCAGGCATTAACGAAAAGAACATTGACCTGTTACGGGAGCGTTTTGATTCGAACATAACATTACGGGGTGAAAATGTTTTCCTGAAGGGCGAAGAAGATGAGATTGCGCAGCTTGAAACTATCATAAAAGAGCTGAAACTTCTGCAGAAAAGACAGGGCAAAATTACAGAGGGCGATGTTAACCTGATAATTGAATTAGTAACCGGCTCTCAGGATCAGGCGCTTGAAAAGCGCACGGGCATAAAACGTGAAGAGCTTGATGATGTTATTTTGGTGGAAAAAAGTGACTTCATTAAACCCAAAACAATAGGACAGCTTGAACTGTTCAGGAAAACCAAGCAGAACGAGATCGTATTTGCCATCGGACCGGCAGGAACGGGTAAAACCTATCTAGCTGTAGCAATTGCTCTTGCCGCCTTAAAAGCGAAGAAAGTAAACCGCATAGTACTTTCAAGACCCGCTGTAGAAGCAGGCGAAAGCCTGGGATTTCTGCCCGGAGATCTTTCTGAGAAAGTGAACCCATACCTGAAACCATTATTTGACGCTCTTGAGGATATGGTGCCTATGGATAAGCTGAAAACTTACTTTGAGCGCAATATAATTGAGATAATACCGCTTGCTTATATGAGGGGCAGAACGCTTAATAACGCATTTTTGATCTTAGACGAAGCGCAAAACGCGACATCAATGCAGATGAAGATGTTTTTAACAAGACTCGGAATAAATTCAAAATGCATTATTACAGGTGATATAACGCAGATAGATCTGCCGGCAAAGCAAACATCGGGGTTAGTGCAAATACAGAACATACTAAAGAATGTTGAAGGGGTTTCATTTGTGTACCTTGAAAAGAAGGATGTTGTCCGTCACAGGCTTGTAAAGGATATAATCAATGCTTACGAGGAATTTTCTGTAAGGACAAACGGAAATGGAAACGGAAAACCGGAAGATACTACAGATAACGGCAAGCCTGAACCAGGAAAGGATGAGCTGACTTCAGAAAAAGAGTAGTTTGAGGGAAACAACAATGATAAAAACAGCAAATAATTTGGTCAGCAGGTAATGATGTGTTTTCCTGTTGATGTATACTCCAACCCTTGCAAACGGAATTGAAGCAGCTACAATAGGCAATGCGCTGAGCGTATCAACCATACCGAAGGAATACGGAATACTGTTTGCCCCTGCAGGTGAATTAATAAAATAGCTTATTACTCCCGCAACCGCTGTGATCAAAATCGCGGCAGATGACGTCCCGATAGCTTTTTTGAACGGCATTTTCATCAGGTAATGCATCAAAGGAATTACAAATATTCCCCCGCCCAGTCCTGAGAAGGCGGCAATTGCACCGCTTAGTGCGCCTATTCCCAAACTTAACCATGGCTTGAAAACTTCAGGCTTTTTTTCGGAGGAGTTTTCGTGTTTGCCTTTTTTATCAAAAAGCATTTTCAATGCTACAATTATCAGAACAATAGAAAAAGTTTGCTTCAATGTTTCGCCCGGCAGCAGGATAGCGATCTTTGAAAACAGAAAAACAGTAACAGCACTTGATACTCCAATATATGCCGCAGCTTTCCACTCAACGTTGCCGTGACCGAAATGCTTATGTGCAGATGAAAGACTTGTGAATATAATAGTAAAAAGGCTGGTTGCAATTGCGATGTGAACAATGTAGGGCGAATCAATTTTAGTAAGAGCGTAAACTCCAAGCAGAGAAGGGACGATAATTATACCGCCCCCTACGCCAAATAACCCTGAAAGTATTCCGGCAGCAATACCGATCGAAATAAGTATTAAAACTGTTTCTAAGCTCAATTATCCTGTTATGCTATTCTGTTATGCTATCCAGTTATGCTATCTTATTTTGGCTGAAGCATGCTGTTGTACAGGCCTCTGTCTTTAATGATCTTTAATGCTTCCTGAAGCTGCTGGTCGTCTTTAGCTGAGGTCTCAACTATCATCTTTTCCGGCTTGTTGTATTTCCGCATAATTTCCAGATCAAGCTTCTGCCTTATAACTGGTTTCGAGCTTTCAAAATCCTTGAATTTTTCGGCTTTAAGCTCCCCTTCCAAAAGTCCGATGTAGCTTTTAACTTTTTCAGAATACATTTTTTCATCAGCATTCTTTTTAAGTTGAGCAAGTTCCTGCTCTGCGCTTGTGTTGAATGCAAAATCGGTTGTACTGATAAACTCGAGGAACCTGTTCAAAACGTCATCATTCATAACAAAACTGTTACCATCCGGATTTTCTTCGGTATATTTTACCGCGAACCTGTAATACATATCTTCATAGTTCAGCGCTTCAAGCAGCTCATTATCTTTAATTACATCAATTATCTGGTCAGGGGTAATGCCGCCTTCGGCAAACACAATTCTGCCGCCAATGGTCCTGAATTCCTTCTGATTAAAATACGGATTAGGTTTAAATACGCCGTATTTATTTTCTTTGAAATAATTCTTTGCCTGTATCCATCTGCCGCTTGGAGTAAAATACTTCTGGTTGGTGATCTTTAACTGATTGCCAAAGCTAAGCGGCTGAAATACCTGAACAAGCCCTTTACCAAATGACTTCGTGCCGACAAGCACGCCGCGGTCAAGATCCTGTATTGCGCCCGCTACTATTTCACTTGCCGAAGCTGATCCTTCATCAATTAAAACCACCAGCGGAACATCACTGCCCAGCATTGGATTTTCGGTGGCGAAATATTTCCGCTCTGAATCAAGCTTCCTGCCTTTTGTTGTAAGCAGCAGGTCGCCTTTATTTGTGAATTTATTCAGTATACCGATTGCAGCATCAAGCAAACCGCCCGGGTTTCCCCTTAAGTCAAGTATAACACCCTTAACATCACCCTTTGATTTAATTTCGGTTATTGCGTCAATAATCTCGTTTTCTGCATAACGGCTGAAGCGGTCAAGCTTAATATATCCAATACCGTCTTCAATGGTACCTTTATAACTTACATTTTTAAGCTGAATTTCCTGACGGGTGAGAGTAAAATCAACTTCTTTATCTCCCCTCAGGACTTTCATTCGCATTTGCGTGCCTGGTTCGCCGCGGGTAAATGTCCTCACATCGCCTACTTTTTTGCCGAGCATACTTGTACCGTCAATTTCAATTATCTTATCTCCCCTTCTTATGCCTTCCTTTTGCGCAGAGTATCCTTCAAGAATATCGGTTACTACTATCATACTGTCTTTCATACCGACAGTAATACCAACTCCGCCGTATTTACCGGTAGTGATAAGATCTATTTCATCTTTGCGTGATTCATCCAGGAAGTTTGTGTACGGATCAAGCGTACCAAGCATTCCTTCTATGCCCGCTTTCATAAACTTATCACCGTCAATTTCATCGACGTAATCCAGCATAATTTCCTTATACAGCTTACCGAAGACATCCATGTTGCGGTTTATCTGCGTATATACATCATCATCGCCTCCGCCCGGCAGGCTAGCGCCGGTAAATGAAATAAAGATTAAAATAATTAGTGAGAGCTTATGGAATTTCCTTAAATTGATCATTTTAAACAATTAGATTGATATATTTAATTTTTTATTTACTTTTTGTATGATGGAATCGTGTATCTCATTAATAGTAAGTGTACCTTTAATGACAACAAATCTTTTTTTATTATTGTTTGCGATATCTTTAAATCCGTAATAAACTTTATTATAGAATGCCAGGTTCTTGTTTTCCATGCGGTCTTTTGCATTGCCCCTCAGGTTTGCACGGGCAAATGCCGCCTTTGGTCCTATATCTATGAGTATGGTCATATCAGGCTTTAAACTGCCGGTTGCTATATCATTAACCTTTAAAACCTGCTTAAGTTCCATTTTGCCGCCATACGACTGGTATGCAGTTGATGAATCATAATACCTGTCACATATTACAACATATCCTTTTTTTAAATGCGGCTTAATTACCTGGCTTACAAGCTGTGAGCGCGAAGCGGAAAAAAGCATAAACTCTGTAAGCGGAGTCATTTCAATATGTTCACGGTCAAGTATTATTTCTCGTACTTTTTCTGATATAGTAGTTCCGCCGGGCTCTCTGAGTAAAATTGATCTAATTTTCTTTTTTTTAAGATATTCATGCAGCAGCTTAGCCTGAGTTGACTTACCCGAAAAATCCAGTCCTTCAAATGTTATGAACATATATAGTGATCAGTGTATACATTTTATAAATTCCTTTTAAATTAACTATTTAATTGGTTTAATTAAATTGACATTTTATGGTATCATAAATTTTCATATTTTGCCTGACAAAATTAAAAAAAGCAAGAAAATGAAAAGACTTCAAAAAATTGAGACAATACCTGATATTCCAGAAGAATACAAAGACCAGCCGATAGGCAACCTGCTGGAATATCACAACTTAAACAAACCTTTTAAAGCGTACACCAGCGCTCAGCTGTTAATTGGAATGTGTATGGACAACCGCAAACATCTGAATATCCCCGATAATTTCGCTTTCATTATCCGCGCCGGAGGGGCAAATCTGCGGTACAGTGAGTTCAAAGTGTCATTTGCGATATCCGTGGGGGGAGCAAA
Organism: Ignavibacteria bacterium; assembly: GCA_041859235.1. GTDB lineage: Bacteria > Bacteroidota > Ignavibacteria > Tepidaquicellales > OLB5 > OLB5. The sequence goes on from JBHEKV010000151.1 coordinate 5,787, forward strand.
GCAAATAGCGCTGATTGGCCACAATCACTGCGGCATGGTGAATCTCGCTTCAAAAAAAGATGCTTTTATTAATGGTCTGATTGAAAGAGCCGGCTGGACAAAGGAGCAGGCGGAAGAGCAGTTTATGAATTTTGCCCCTATGTTTGAAATAGGCAATGAGATAGATTTTATTTTAAGCGAAACTGTGCGCCTGAGAAAAAAATACCCTAAGATCAAAATAGCACCAATGATGTACCTTGTTGAAGATAACAGGCTGTATTTGATAAAGGAGTAAGTCTCATTTATTTCAATCCCTATTTCTCAATTGAAACTCCTTCAATTTTGAAGTAATTTTGTAAATTCCAGCAAAATCAATTCATTTTAATGGCAGAAACCCAGACACCGCTTATGCGGCAATATTCCCAGATTAAGGCTAAGTACCCCGATACTGTTCTGCTTTTCCGCATGGGTGATTTTTTCGAAACGTTTGATACTGATGCCGCCATTGCTTCTAAAGTATTGGGAATAACACTTACAAAGCGCTCAAACGGGGGCGCAAGCGATGTTGCGCTTGCGGGCTTTCCGCACCATGCAATTGATAATTACCTGCCAAAACTCGTAAAAGCGGGCTACAAAGTAGCCGTATGCGAACAGCTTGAGGATCCAAAGCTTGCCAAAGGAATAGTTAAACGTGATGTAGTAGAAGTAGTTACCCCCGGTTTAACATTCTCAGATAAGCTTCTTGACCACAAAACCAACAATTATATTGCCTGCCTGTTTACACGCGATGAAAAATGTGGTATGGCTTTTTGTGATATATCAACAGGTGAATTCCTTGCATGTGAAATTGCATTTAAGAATGTTAAAGACCAGCTGGAGTTGATTGGTCCCGCGGAGATTATAATATCCAAATCACAAAAAGCACTGTTTGCAAATGTGATTGATATGGAGCATAATCCATTGGTGCAGGCGCGTGTGACAGTAACCAAGCTTGATGAATGGATTTTCAATTATGACTACTGCAATGAGCTATTGCTGGCGCAATTTAAAACTAAATCGTTAAAGGGTTACGGACTCGACGAATACCCGCTTGGCGTAATTGCCGCAGGCGGAATAATGAGCTACATCAATGAAACACAAAAAGGCAGTTTAACCCATATTAACAAAATTGCGTATTACGATACCAGCGATTACATAATTCTTGATGATTCCACAAAACGCAACCTTGAAATAATTTCATCAATGGCGGGCGGCTCCCGCGAAGGTACACTGATATCAATTTTAGACAGAACCCAGACAGCAATGGGCGCAAGGCTGCTTAAGAACTGGATATCCCGTCCGCTGAAGAAGCTTTCCCAGATACACAAACGGCAGCAGTGCGTTGTTGAATTCTATGAGAATAAACCTCTTTGGGGGAATCTAACGGCCCAATTTAAGAATATAGGTGATCTTGAAAGGCTCATTTCAAAGATCGCAACTGCAAGGGCTGTTGCCAGAGATCTAATCAACTTGAAATATTCCCTTAAAAACATCAGCGAAGTAAAACAGGAGCTTCTTAGGGCAGAGGCTAAGACCCTGAAGGATATTAATAATAATCTGAAAGAATTAAAAGAAGTTGTTGAGCTGATAGATAAGAGTATTAATGAAGAGAGTCCTTTAACCACAGATACACGCATTACAATTAAGCCTGGGTATAATGCAGAACTTGATGAATTGCGCAGTATACTTAACAGCGGCGAAGCATGGATGGAAAATTACCAGCGCAGGGAGCGCGAACGCACAAAGATAAACTCGCTGAAGGTAAGTTATAATAAAGTATTCGGTTATTACATTGAAATATCAAAAGCTAATAAGGATAAAGCCGAAGGACTTGAAGGCTATATACGCAAGCAGACGCTTGTTAACGCTGAGCGTTATATCACACAGGAATTAAAGGAATACGAAGAGAAGATATTAACAGCCAATGAAAAAATTTCCGCGCTTGAAGCGAAGCTGTTTGCTGATGTAAGACAAAGTGTAGTGGAATTTGCCGCTGATATTCAATTGAACGCTGCTATGATAGGTGTAATTGATGTACTGCTTGGCTTTGCTGAAATTGCAAGACAGTACAAATACACTAAACCTGATATAAGCGATAACAATGATCTTAGAATAATTGAAGGCAGGCATCCTGTAATTGAGCAATTGCTTCCGGCGGGAGAGAAGTACGTACCCAATGATACAACACTTGATCCGGATGACACGCAGATAATAATAATTACCGGTCCAAACATGAGCGGTAAATCAAGTTATCTTCGGCAGGTGGGGTTGATAGTACTCTTGGCACAAATTGGTTCATTTGTGCCTGCAAAAAAGGCTACCATCGGCATTTGTGACCGGATATTTACACGTGTTGGCGCAATGGATAACATTGCAAGGGGTGAGAGTACATTTCTTGTAGAAATGCAGGAATCTGCCAATATACTGAATAACTTAACACCTAAGAGCCTTGTGCTGCTTGATGAGGTTGGCAGGGGCACAAGTACATATGACGGCATTTCGATAGCCTGGGCAATCACAGAGTATATCCATGAAAATCCGAATGCAAAAGCAAAGACACTTTTTGCTACGCATTATCATGAATTGAATGCTCTTGCAAGTCTATACCCAAGAATAAAGAACTCAAGGGTTGAAGTTAAAGAAGTTGGCGAAAAAGTAATTTTCCTGCACAGGATAAATGAAGGAACCGCTGACCACAGCTTTGGAATACACGTTGCTCAAATGGCGGGACTGCCTGATATGGTAACAAAACGCGCGAAGGAAATTCTGGGTAACCTCGAAAAACGCGAAGAGCGCACAAGAAGGAAGGATGAATTCCAGATAAACCTGTTTGAATATAAGGATAATGAGCTGAATGATATCTTGAACAAAATAGACCTTGAAAATATGACTCCGCTTGATGCATTGAATAAACTGCAGGAACTGAAGAAAATTTCAAAAGAAAAGTAATATTCACCTCACCCCCAACCCCTCTCCTAAAAGGAGAGGGGAGCAAAGTGTGAAAGTTTTTTTTAATCAAAATTTTATATGACGCAGCACGAAATATGGATGCAGTATGCCTACCGTGAAGCCGAAAAGGCTTATGAAAAGGGTGAGATTCCAATAGGAGCGGTTATTGTTTTTGATAACATGATAATCGGCAAGGGTCACAATCAGGTTGAAACACTCAAGGACCCGACTGCGCATGCTGAAATCATCGCTATAACATCTGCCGCGGAATACCTCACTTCAAAGGTACTGCTCGGTTGTACAATGTATGTGACACTGGAGCCATGCTCAATGTGTGCGGGGGCGATTGTGCTTGGTAAGCTTGATGCGCTGTTCTTCGGGGCGTATGATAATAAATCAGGGGCATGCGGCAGCGTGTTGAATATTACCAATAATAAGGCTCTTAATCATCAGTTAAGCGTAACAGGCGGGATTATGGATGATAAATGCGGTGAATTGATAAGAAGTTTTTTTGATGTGAAGAGATGAAGCTGATTAATATTTTTAAGTAGCTATTCATGCCACGAAATCAGCTTTGCTAAAAATGTTATCTCAGCCAGGATATTACATTTCTTCAAAACTAACTTAGAATATATTCGTGGCACGAAAACAAATACCAACTAAGATAGATCTTTGCTAACAACATCAGGAAATTTAAATAAACAGATCGTAAGGCTTGCATGGCCTGTGTTTCTGCAGAATCTTGGCAGGAGCCTTGCTGTGGCTATACTTGATTCGTATTGGATAGGCAAAATATCCAGCGAGCATCTTGCGGCGCTTGCTGTGGGTACGTTTTTAAGCTGGGGAGCGTTTGCGCTTGGTGAGCTTGTGCCAATAGGCACCAATGCGCTGGTTTCGCAATCAGTTGGAGCCAAGGATGAAGATTCAGCCCGTCATGTAGGCACACTCAATCTTGTAAACTCTGTTATTTGGGGTCTGCTGATTGCCGCTGCTATGATTCCCCTGCTGCCTGTACTATATGGCTTCACTAATCTTGACACCCCTAAGGCAGTACTTGCCAATGAATATCTTTTCCCGATACTTGTTTTACTTCCGGCAATAATACTGTTTGAGTCAGGCAGTGCCATTTTCAGGGGTCACGGTAATACGCAGACTCCCTTTAGATTATTATTGGTTGTATTTGGGTTAAAGATAGTACTTTCGCCCCTGTTAATATTCACATTTGATCTTGGAATTCGCGGTGCTTCGATAGCAACAATGACATCATACGGAAGCGTTTTTTTGATAATGCTGGTACTGCTTAAAAGAAAAAATTTCATTAGTCCCATACAGAAGAAATTTTCAAAGATAATAAGAGATGTTAAGTACAACTGGAAAGTCACAAAAGAGACCATTAAGATAGGCTTACCGCTATCGCTTGAAGGACTTGCGTTCTCATTCATTTACATATTTGTAAGCCGCTACGTGGCTGATTTCGGCACAACTGGACTCGCAGCGCTCGGCATAGGTCACCGTTCAGAGGCTATCCCCTACCAGGTTGGCGAAGCATTTGCAATTACAG
>JBHEKV010000103.1:0-11925 GCA_041859235.1 Ignavibacteria bacterium
AACATTATTTTCAGAACAATACCTGCTGATGCAAATAATTTCGGCAAAAGGCCTGATGGACTGGATAAAATTAAACAGGGTGAGTATTACGGTATAGCATGTAAATTTTGTCATTCACCCAGTGAGAAAGGTGATTATATACCCGGCAAGGAGTTTTCAGGCGGGGTAGAATTCCCAATGCCGGACGGTTCTATTGTCAGATCTGCAAATATCTCGCCGGATAAAGAAACAGGAATCGGGACCATGACAAAGGAAGTGTTTATTTCAAAATTCAGACTGTGTTTAAACGACAGTTTTCTTGACCCAAAAGCACGCGGATACAATACCCCAATGAATTGGAATTTCATCGCAAAAACAGCAACAGATGATGACCTGGGGGCTATCTATGAATATCTGATGGCGCAAAAGCCAATAAGCAACAAAGTTGAAAAGATAACTCTTCAGGGTATGAAGTGAGATCCATAAACGATTTGATATTTTCCGGGGGCTAATGCCCCCGTTTTTGTATGTAGTAAATTCAAAAAAGTTAGATTAAATTGATTTATCCAACCATCAATTAATTTATAAAATATGAAATTTTTCTTAATTTTATCAGTATTTGTCCTCTCTTTTGTTAACTTTTCGGCTATGTCACAGGATCTGTTCATCCAAGACAATCCTTATGATAAGGCAGATGATTATACCAAAACCAGGAAATCATTTAACCGTGAACGCTGGTTTTATGAACAGAGAATGTTCCCCAATAACTTTATACCTGAAGATGCGTATGGTAAAGCAAATGAACAGCGTGATGCGATGCGCAACACAAACGGTTTTGCGTTTGATAATACTGTAACATGGACAAATATAGGTCCTACACCGGGGTATTACTTTGCATACAGCAACATATCCGGCAGAATAACCACGGTAAAATATGACCCTGTGAACCCAAATATCGTTTACTTTGGTGCTGCATTTGGCGGTGTCTGGAAATCAACCAACGGGGGAAGCAATTTCACACCTGTTACAGATAACGTAGTTTCGATGTCATCGGGTTCTATTTGTATTGATCCTTCAAATACAAACATAGTTTATTACGGTACAGGCGAAGCAACATACAGCGCAGCCTCATATTACGGCAGGGGTATACTGAAATCAACTGACGGTGGTGCTGCCTGGACAAATTACACCAGTGGTCTGCCAAGTTTAACATATTGCTCAAGAATAGTCATCAGGCCGGGTTTTTCAAACCAGCTGTTCGCGGCTATGGGAACATCCGGGCTGTACAAATCTACAGATGCAGGCGTTACATGGAGTGTTGTAGTAAGCGGCAGATGTGATGATATTATTTTTTCACCTAACGGAACAAACGCTTATGCCGTTGGAAACGGAACCGGATACAGGATTTCCACCGATGGCGGCGAAAATTTTGTATCAAATTCATCATTTATTGTCGGCACAAGAAATCACATAGCAATTTGCAGAGATGTTCCATCAGTACTATACAGTGCTGTGTATTCAGGTACTACTATAAAAACATATAAATCTACAAACAGCGGACTTAACTTTACGCAGGTTTCTGTTGGCCATGATTTCAGCGGCTCACAGGCCTGGTATGATTTCTATATGCAGGTAAATCCATTTGACCCTGATTACGCTTATGTCGGCGCAATTGATATCTGGAGAACTACCAATGGCGGTACCAGTTTTGAAAACATTACAAACGGTTATGCCGGAGGTGTTGTTCACGTTGATGAGCATAACATGGATTTTAACCCCACAAATTCAAATGAACTTATGGCTGTAAATGACGGCGGAATATGGAAATCTACAAACCGCGGCACAAACTGGATCAATCTTAACGAAGGATTAACGTTAACTCAGTTTTATAGAATAGCCAGTGACCCGAATAATGTTGATCATATCGCCGGAGGCACACAGGATAACGGAACACAAAGAACATTGGGCACTTCAAACTGGGCTGCAGCATTTGGCGGTGATGGAGGTGAAGTGTGCTTCAATACCGCAAGTCCGCAATTCATACTTGGCGAAACCCAGAACAATGGTGTTCAGCGCTCACAAAACGGAGGCGCAAGCTGGCAGGGAGCCACAAACGGATTGAGCGGTTCGGGTGCATGGGTCGGACCGATAATTTCGCATCCCACTGAAACCGGAACTTTCTATACAGCAAGGTCACAGGTTTTTGTTACAACCAATGCGGGCGCACAATGGACACCAATATCCTCCGGTACAGGCGGTACCATAAGAGAACTTGCGATCAGCAAAAGTAATCCCCAGATCATGTTAGCAAGCTCCGGTGCAGCTATATATCGCTCAACTAATGGCGGAGTCAATTTCGCAAGCGTTCAAAACGGACTGCCTAACAGAATAATCACAAGCATGTATTTCCACCCCGATTCTTCAGATGTTTCAATTATTACATATTCCGGCTTTGGCGCTGGCAAAGTGTATAAAACCACAAATGGCGGTCTGAACTGGTTCAGTATCAGCGGTAACCTGCCTGATTCACCCGTAAATGACGCACTGATCTATTACCCGGGCACAGCCACAAGCATATATTACGCTGCAATGGATATTGGTGTATTTTTCACAAATGATTACGGCGCAACCTGGGTTGAGCTTGCCGATGGCTTACCAAATACTGTTGCGATGCATCTCGACTATCACCAGGCTACAAACAGGCTCAGAATTGGCACACATGGCAGAGGTGTTTGGGAAACTGCAAACCCCATTGGACTGATAAATTACAGCAACCAGTTACCGGCTTCATTTTCTCTTCAGCAGAATTTTCCGAACCCGTTTAACCCGGTAACAACAATTAAATACAGCATACTCAGTGAAGGCTTCGTGAAATTGGCTGTTTATGATGTTTTGGGTAGAGAACTTAGATCAATAATAAGCCAGAACCAGAAACCCGGAACTTATACTGTACAATTTGACGGTTCGAATCTCTCAAGCGGCGTCTATTTCTATAAGCTTGTAGCCAGCGGATTTACCGAGACCAGAAAAATGATGATAACTAAGTAATTCTCAATTAGTTTTCAATATTCAATAAAAAGGGGGCTTGCCCCCTTTTTATTTACCCTGAAAGTGCATTCAGAAAACTTCAGATTCGAAAAATAATAATTTTCAATTCTTCAATTTATTTATTACTTTTTTGTTGTTATATTATAAATAAGTAATTGGAGTCCTCTGAATTTATTATGAAAAACTTTATTTTTCTATTCCTTAATGCCCTTCTTTACCTTTCAGTTTCTGTTTGCTCTCAGGATCTGATCATTAAAAATAATCCTTACGATAAGGCAGATGAGCATACTAAGTCCAAAAAATCGTTCAACCGTGAGCGATGGTTTTATGAGCAGAGAATGTACCCTAACAATTTTATTCCCGCAGATGCATATGCAAATTCAATAGATCAAAGAAATGATTTGAGGGTCACACAGGGTTTCAAATTTGACCCCGAAACAACATGGAGGAATATAGGTCCAACCCCGGGTACGTATTTTTCTTATGCCAACGTTTCAGGCAGAATTATTTCAGTGAGATATGACCCTGTAAATCCAAACATAATTTACCTGGGTGCCGCAAGCGGCGGTGTATGGAAATCAACAGATGGAGGTAACAATTTTGTGCCCATATCGGATAGAGAAATTTCACTGGCATCAGGCTCAATTTATGTTGATCCTTCTAATACAAATATAGTTTATTACGGAACGGGTGAGGCTACATACAGCGGCCTGGGTTATTACGGCAGAGGGATATTGCGGTCTACAAACGGCGGTAATTCCTGGCAGCATTACGCCGAAGGCCTGCCTTCATTGACTTATTGCTCCAGGTTTGTTGTAAGGCCCGGATTTCCGAACATGCTTTATGCGGCAATGGGAACTGCAGGGCTGTATTGGTCTACCAATACAGGTGAATCATGGTCATTGCTGGTAATTGGCAGATGTGACGACATAGTGTTTGCCCCAAACGGCACAACCGCGTATATGGTAGGCAGCGGTTCAGGTTACAGGAAATCGACTGACGGCGGAGTTACCTTTTTGCCAGTCGTTGCTTCAGGGTTAACAATGGGTACAAGAAATCACATTGCAATATGCAGGGATAATCCTTCGGTCTTATACTGCGCAGTTTATACCGGCTCACAGATAAAAGTATACAAATCAACAAACGCCGGGAATAATTTTTCACAGGTATCAGTTGGTTTTGATTTTAACCCTGAGCAGGCTTGGTATAATTTTTACATGCATGTCAATCCTTTTGATCCGAACTATGCTTATGTGGGCGTCATAGATATCTGGCGGACAACAAACGGCGGTTCAAGTTTCCAGAATATAACCAACAGCTATTTTGGCGGGACAGTTCACCCTGATCAGCACAATATGGATTTCAATCCCTTAAATTCAAATGAATTGCTTGCCGCCAATGATGGCGGATTATGGAAATCCACCAACAGGGGCACCAACTGGATCAATATGAATGCAGGGTTATCCCTAACGCAGTTTTACAGAATAGCGACTGATCCGAACAACCTTGGACATATTATCGGGGGAACACAGGATAACGGAACTCAGAGAACTCTGGGATCGCAGATTTGGTCCTGCGTTTTCGGCGGCGATGGCGGTGAAGTTTGTTTCCAGAGCCAGAACCCGAGTTATATACTTGCTGAAAGGCAGTATAACGGCATTTTACTTTCAACGGATGGCGGCTCTTCATGGAACATATCAACGGAAGGTATGAGTGGTTCTGCAGCCTGGATAGGACCTATCATTTCTCATCCAACTTCTCCCGGGGTATTTTATACTGCAAGAGAAAAAGTGTTCAGATCAACCAATTGGGGCGCAAACTGGGTACCAATTTCTTCGGGAACAAGCGGCGTAATACGTGAAATGGCAATTTGCCGCAGCAATCCTTCTGTTATGTATGTCTCATCAGGTCAGTTGATATTCAAGTCAGTTGATGGCGGCAGCACATTCCTGAGTACAACCACGGGACTTCAAAACAGGACCATTTCAAGTGTACACATACACCCTGATTCATCAAATGTCGTGCTGTTAACTTATTCCGGTTTTGGAACCGGAAAGGTATACAAAACTACGAACGGAGGTTCAGTATGGAACAATATAAGCGGTGTTCTGCCCGATTCACCTGTCAACGACCTGCTGATATACTACCCGGGAATGGCCTCAAGTATATACTACTGCGCAATGGATGCAGGGGTTTTTTATTCTGAAAATTACGGCGCTGACTGGATTGAACTCGCCGATAGCCTGCCGAATACCGTAGCAATGCACCTCGATTATCATCAGTCAACTAACATGGTTAGAGTCGCAACCCACGGAAGAGGAGTCTGGGAAATCGGAATACCTATCGGAATAGTGAACTACAATAATGAAATTCCAAAAGAGTATACATTGAAGCAGAATTTTCCAAATCCATTTAACCCCGTGACATTCATTGAGTATTCTATTGTAAAAGGAGGTTATGCAGAGCTCACTGTTTACGATATTCTCGGAAGAGAAGTTGAAACAATAATTAAGGAGGAACAAAAGCCGGGAACATATAAAGTTCAGTTTAATGCCGCCAGACTCTCGAGCGGAATATATTTTTATACTTTAAGGGCTGATGGTTTTACGGAAACAAAAAAAATGGTGGTTACGAAATAGAAACCGGCAATATGAAATAAGAAAAGGGAGTTTCAAGCTCCCTTTCTTCTTAACAATAATATTCAGAAAGAACTTATTCTCCCAAAACTTCAACCGCATGAAAATAGTCTCCGTGGGAATGCCCTGAAAGAATTATTATGCCCGGTTTCTTCAGTTCCTCAGGAAATTCCTTTCCAAGATTCACTTTCTTGATAATACCGCTTCTATCTTTAACAAAAAAAGATACTCCCCCATCCGGTGATGATGTAAAACCTTTATCAACAAGCAATTCAACTTTTATATTTTTGTTAGCGGTACTGTTTGGATCAAAATTCCCGAAAGTTTCTGTACCTTCTTTAGATGTGAAATAGACGCTGTATCCCAGGTAAATGAGAAACAACACAATTACACTGATGATAATAATTTTTACTCGTTTTGTCATTTTTTATGTCCTTTCATTATGTACAATTGCGGTTAATCTTTACTTCATATTAATTTTTCATTTATTCTTCACATACTTATCAAGGAACTTCACAATTCTTGGATAAAGATCAAACCGGTTCCTCTGTTTGGCAATTCCGTGGCCCTCATCTTCATAGATCAGCAGTTCAGAAACGCCGCCATTATCTGTTACAGCCTTATGCATCTGCTCTGCTTCGCCAACAGGCACTCTGGGATCGTTCCTGCCGTGAATGATCATCAGGGGTGCTCTGATATTTTTCACTTTTGTAAGCGGCGAAATACTTTCAAGAAATTCTCTGTCTTTTTCAAGACTGCCGTATTCGCTTTCCCGGTTATTTCTTCTGTAATCTGACGTATTTTCAAGAAAGGTTACGAAATTAGAAATACCCACTACGTCAATTCCAGCGGAAAATACTTCCGGGTAAAGGCTTAAACAGGCAAGTACCATATAGCCGCCATAACTGCCGCCATATACTGCAATCCTGCCGGGGTCAACATCCTTTTGGTTTTTCAGGTAGTCAGTCAGCGCGCTGATATCCTTTACAGAATTTTCCCTGTTCCTCACATTATCAAGTGAAGCGTATTTTTTCCCATATCCTGAGCTGCCTCTTACATTTGGTTCAACAATCATATAACCGGCGCTCAGAAAATACTGGTAAATCGGTTCAAACCCGTAGGTTGATTGACTTTCAGGGCCACCGTGAATGGAAATTATGCACGGGAGCTTTTTGCCTTCACTCCCCGATGGCCTGTATAAGAATGCCGGTATTTCAAGACCATCAAACGATTTGTAAGAAATCAGTTCCGGCTCAATGAATGTGCCCGGGTCAATTCCTGCCAGTGACGGAAATGTAAGCTGCTCTACTCCCCCATCCTCTATATTCCACTCATAAAGCACCGAAGGATTAGATGATGAATTGATCCCAATAATTACTTTCCTGCTGCTGTTTGAAAATCTGACAGCTGTAACGCTCGAGCTATTCAGCTTTCCGGGAATTTCTATTTCCTTTTTTCCGGCTATATCATACATAAAGATCCTGTCATATCCTCTGTCATTCACCATTATGAGCATTTTGCTTTTATCACCAGAAAAATACAGCCTGGAGACATCGCAATTTTTGTACGGCATCAGAAACGGAAATTCAGGGTAAGTTGTTATCCCTGAAGCGATATTATATACTCCTATCCTGAAAAAATCATTCCTGAAATTCGAATTGAAATAGACATTCTCCCCCGCAGCATCAAACGAAGAGGCATAAAACTCCGCCGGTTCATTAAAATTATCATGTACCGAAATCAGCTTTTCTTTCCTGTTTTTCATGTCCAGCAGGAAAAGGTCATTATCATAAGTTGAGTATGACCTTGAAAATATCATTTTGCTGCCATCAGGCGAAATAGCAGAAGGATAATTTGAATGATCACTGGAAAAGATCATTTCGCTATTCAGGGTTTCAATATTGTATGTGTAAATATCATAGAAATAGGGTGTGCGTTTGTTTGAATAATATGTGAAAAAGGTTCCGTCATCAGACCATCTGCCAAAACCAATCAGCACTTTAGGAGACCCATCGGTTATCATCTTTATCCCTGTTCCATCACCGTTCGCCAGGAAGAATTGATCATATTCTGAGCCGCCTTCATCCTTTTCAACCAAAATAACGTCTTTAACAGGGTTTGGGGAATAGCCGGTTATCCTGTCCTTAAAAAAAGTGACCTGCATAGGCCATGCGCCGGGTTTGTTAACGCTCCATAACTGGCTTGTCCCGGTTACACTCATTGTAAAATAAATACGGCTGTCATCAAACGAATATCCCGGCGAAACAGCGCCTTTGATACTGAGATATTGCTCAATGCTGTATTGCTGAGAGTGCAGAGTAAGGATAGACGAAAAAAGAAGCAGAAAAAATAATATAGTATTTTTGATCACTTTGGAATTTTAGATTATTTTCTATGACTCTTTTCTGAATACCGGTAACTCATCCCGGAGGCCAGTTCATAGCCCTGCCGCCAAGTAAATGCGCATGCAAATGAAATACGCTCTGCCCGGCTGATTCATTGCAGTTAAATACCAGTCTGTATCCCTCAAGTTTGTTCTGTTTTGCGACTTCTGAAGCCGCTGCAATAATTTTACCCGCTATAGCGCTGTTGGCCTCATTAATATCAGCAGGTGTGCTGATATGCACTTTTGGAATGATCAGAATATGCACCGGAGCCTGCGGACTGATATCCTTGAAGGCTGCAAGTTCTTCATTTTCAAAAACTATCTCTGCAGGAATTTTCTTTTCTGCAATTTTGCAGAACAAACAATTATCCATTTCTTGTTTATAGATTAATTTTCAGGCGGTTTTTCTGTCGGTGCAGTTTCCTGGTTTGAGTTTTCATCAGGCTTTTTGATCTCATCTTTTAGCTGTTCATCAGATTTGATCTTGCTTTCTGTATCGTTTTGTTCTGATTCCCTCTGAAGGATCATAGGATCTATATTGCCGTCTGTACTTTCGCTTTCGGTTTTCTTCTCCGGCTCAGACTCCTTATTTACTTCATTATTCTGCTGAATATTCTGTTCATTACCCGTTCCTGAAGTATCTATTGGTTCCTGCTTATTGAATAGCTCATATTCTTCAACTTTCTGCATTACAATTGCGGCTGCTTCAGAATTAGGTGAACCCTTGACAAGTGACGAATAATAGAAATATGCGCTGTCATTGTTATAAACAACGTTTTCGTAAATCCACCCTGCACCGAAAAAGGCCTTATCCAGGTGAACCGAAGCAGGGTATGTATTTATCAGGCTCCTGAAATCTTCCAGGGCGCCGGTATAATCTTTGTTTACAAACTTATTTTCCGCAGAACTGTACAGCGAATCGCTGGCATCACCGTGAAATTCATCAACAATTTGCATATTCAAAAGTCTCCGGCTTGAGTTTGCAACCGCTGATAAAGGATAATCCTTTACAATTGTATTCAAAACTTCTTCACTCTTTGCATTCATTTCAAGCTTCCTGTACAGCGCAGAAAGCGCGAAAAGAACTTTTGCGCTGAAATCATAATCATATGATTCATTCAGCGCTTCTTTCAGATATATCTCACTTGAATCGGCTCTATTCAGATCATATAAGAAAAGCTCGGCAAGTTCAAACTTTGCCTCAGAGATCTGTTTTTCTCTTGTATGAGAAGTATCAACAATAGTAAACGTGGAATCTTCGCCGCTGACCACGCTGTCTTTAAACGAGAAGCCGTAATTACCGCCGGATTTACCGTTATCCAGTCCTTTTATAGGATTCTTGCTGGGGTCACCCAGTTTATCATAATCCTTTGTTGTCTTCTTCTTAAATTCTTCGTTATATTCTGTATTTACTGTTTCCCCTGTAATAATACCGCGAAGCTCAAAATATCTCTTAAAGGTATTCGCCTTGCTCATCGCTTCCCTGTAATAAGTACCTGCGCCGCTTTGTTCTGTGGAAAAGCGGTAATACAGCAATGCATTAAAGAAATTATTTTTTGATTCATAGTACTGTGCCAGCTTGAAACTTGCATCGGCAGAAGGAACTGTTGAAGGAAAATTCTGAATGACTTCGTAATATTGTTTCACAGAAAGCTTGTTATCTTTCTTCTCATCAAAATAAACTCCCCTAAGATAGCTCACCTGCCCCAGGCTGGCCGGTACATCCTTGTACTTGATCTGCATGTCTTCCAGCAGATCATCGGCGTTATTAAAATCACCGCTTGCTACCAGACTTTTTGCCCTGTTGTAACGCGCAAGATACTCCAGGTCATACGAAGCATCAAAATCCAGCACCTTATCAAACTCTTTTGCAGCAAGCTTCTGGTTTGATCTTGCCGTAACTGAAGCAATGAGGAACTGCATTTGAGCCTTGAATTCACTGTCACCTGAAAACTCAATTGCTTTCTTAAAGTTCTTTATCGCGTTTTCATAGTCTTTTTTATTCAGGTAATATTCCGCAAGTGACTGGTAGCTTTCTGATATAACGGTTCTTTCCCCTGAATTCTTTATCAGGTCATTAAATCTTTCCAGCGCGGGTTTTTCATTGTCAAGCCTCAGCTGTGTTCTTGCCAGATACAGCAACGCCTCATCAAGATACCGGCTCGCCTTAAGTTTTGAGATAAACTCGCTGAATTTTCTTTCAGCCTTAAGGTAATCACCAAGATAAAAATAAGATTTGCCTATCAATAACACAGAGCGATCCATATATTGGCTGCTTTTGTGGTACTGAATAACTTTAGACGCCTTTTCAATTGCAATATTGAACTTATCAATTGATTCCTGAGACAACTGCGGCCTTGCGAAGATAGAATCAGGGTTTACATTGTAATTAGCAAGTACGCGGGTCGCGTAATCATCATATGCTGCATCAAAATTTTCACTTGCGTTAAAATATGTGTTAAAATAAGTGCTGAAGTTCTCTATTCTGTTGCCAATGAACATGAAACCGGTGAAATCCTGAAAATTTCTGTCAAGAGTAACTTCGTAATTCGGGTCAGGATCATCTATACCCTTGTTCTGATTCTCATCATAGGTCTTATAATTAAATGTAGAGCAGGCAGAAAGTGCCAAAAGAAGTAAAAAAACGACTATTTTAGGAATTATGGGGTTTTTCATCAGCTAAAATTAAGCTTTTATAATAGAAATTACAATGATTATTTGAATTTAAAACGTTATTTGGCTTAAATAAATTTCATAATATCATAAAATACTTGAAATTATTCTTTAATAAAATCAGTTACCTTAGTATAGTTATTTAATGGTTGATTTTGCATATAATTAATAATATTATTCTGGAATATTTCAAAAAAATTTAACAAAAAGCTCACAAATGAAAAGCAAATCTATTTTATTGTTTTTAATTGTATTTTCGTTTTGTATCAATGCCTATGGGCAAATTGATCCTAACGTTCCTTTTTCAGATAAAAAATTCAAAACGAATGTAATAATGCCTAAGGTATATCCTCTTGAGCCTTATGGCATTGATCTTATCACAATACCGGTTGGTGCATTTGATAACTACCAGGTATCTTCAAGTAATGGTTTTGCTGAAACAGACATTGCCGTAAATCCAAGAGATCCGTTAAACTTTGTTGCTACTGATAACAGGGTAACAGGTTTTGCAGGAACACCGCTTATTTATTATACAACAGATGGCGGCGTAAGCTGGCTCAGTACTTCTATTTCTTCAAATCAGGGTGACCCTGTATTTGCAGCTGATAGTTTAGGTAACTTTTACTGCGCTTTACTTTCCAGCGGTATCAGACTTTTAAAATCTACCAACAAAGGTGTTAGCTGGACAAATTTAGGAAACATTGTAAATAATGCGAATGCAGATAAAGAATGGATTGCTGCTGACCAAACTGGCGGTCCGTATCAGAATCACGTTTACATGGCTTACGTGAATTTTTCAACCGGCGCAAGCGTAGATTTTCACCGCTCAACAAACAATGGCGTTACATGGAGCTTTGTAGGCAACATGGGAACTGGTACACCTAACCCCGGACCAGATGTTGCAGTTGGACCGGGCGGAAGAGTTTACCTCGCATGGTATAACGGCGGAACAGTTGTTAAAGTATCAACAGATGGCGGCGCAACTTTTGCAGCTAATGTTCAGGCATCAACCCACTCAACACCCGGCACAATAGGACCAGGCGGAAGATATGTTTTAAAAACCAATATCCGCGTAAACGGAATGCCGCATATTGCTGTTGATATGTCTTCAACTTCAAGAAGAGGTTATATTTATAATGTATATGCAACCAATCCTCCGGGACCCGATGCTGCAGATATATTCTGCACACGTTCAACCGATGG
>JBHEKV010000253.1:0-7348 GCA_041859235.1 Ignavibacteria bacterium
TTTTCCAGCTCATCATATATTTCCTTTCTCTCGTCATGAGAAATATCATTTGTAAGCTTAGAACGTAACTCTACGATCTTATCTTCATGCTCCTGTGTATTCTTTCGGATAAGTTCTTTGAATCCTGCTGTTTTTGCTCTCAGCTCATCATCACTTAGAGAAGCAAGCTCTTTATAGTGCTCATTTATTTCTTCGACAATCGGCAGAAGTTCTTTAACGTCTTTTTCGTGCTTAGACGGGAATATTTTTTTTAGAAAATTGAACATAATTTTTTATTTATCCTTCATCGCTTCCCAAACTGGAGTTTGGGAAGCTGGTGTTTTGTATTTTATACTCTACTTCAAACTCTATACTCTAATTCCCAAACTCCAGTTTGGGAATTTATGTTTTTACCCTTCGCTTCGCTCAGGATTTAGTACGCCACTTAATACTGCATCCCATTGATGGCACCATTTCAAAATCAATTTCTTTTCCTGTCAGGAGCAGGTCAATAGCACGCTCAAGATCTTTGTTTTTTACAG
This sequence comes from Ignavibacteria bacterium, assembly GCA_041859235.1. Classification (GTDB taxonomy): domain Bacteria; phylum Bacteroidota; class Ignavibacteria; order Tepidaquicellales; family OLB5; genus OLB5. The sequence continues at coordinate 522 of JBHEKV010000253.1, forward strand.
CGCTCTCGTCCTTCCAGTTATCATCAATTCTGCCCCGGTAGCGTAATATCCTATCTTTATCATACAGGAAAATATCCGGAGTGCAGACTGCATCATAAGCCACTGCAATATTTTGAGATTCATCCCTGAGATATGGAAAAACGAAGCCCTTTTCATCGGCACGTTTTTTCATTTCTTCAAATGAATCTTCAGGATAAACCCTTTCATCATTGGAATTAATACATACCAAGACGAATGACGAGTCAGAATATTTTTTTGCTATATTATTTATCCTATCTTCAACAGCCTTAACATAGGGACAGTGGTTACAACTGAAAACAATGCATAATACATCTTTACCTTCAAAATCCCGCAATGAATATACATTGCCGTCAGTGCCGGGTAATGAAAATGAATGTGCTTTAGTTCCGATATGTAATTCTTGTGGAGAAACTGGCATTTTTAATCAATTTTTATTATCACTTGAAAATTCCGCTACGGCCCCAAATGGGAAGAACGTGACTTCGAAAATTAGTCTATATATCACCTGTTAGCAATGAATAATAAACTATAAATCTGCAAATTTTTCAAATTCATTCTCAAACTTTGCATGGTCACTCTTATCATAACAAATGGTATTAATTCCAAACATCTTCGCGGCGTCACAATTTTCCTTCAGGTCATCAATGAAAATGGATTCTTCGGGGATTATTCCCAGATGCCTGATCGTTCGTTCATATATCACGGGTTCAGGCTTTAGTGATCTCAATTCATATGAAAGCGCAAACTTTTCCAGCAGATTGATAAAATCATATTTCTGCCTGATAAATTCAAAATGCAGCGGACTAGTATTAGAAAGCAGGAACAGTCTGTAATTACCTGCAAGTTTCAATTTCTTTACCAAAGTGCTCATTGATTCAATTTCACTGAACATATCATTGAACGCATTTGCGTATTCATCGCGTTCCATTTCGAGCTTCAGCCCTGACAGGCATTTAGTAATAAACTCATCTGTAGTAATATCACCTGATTCATATCCCAGCAGGCGGTAATTACCGCCTTTGAAAAAATTCATGTACACTTCATCGCTTACACCTCTGCTTTTCAGCTTCCCAATGAATCTTTCATACTCAACATTCACCAGCACATTGCCCAGATCAAAAATTATGTTGCGTATCAAATTATCCGCTGTTCTTTCTTTCCATATCAAGCATGAATCTCTTCATTTCTATGCCTCCGCCAAATCCGCCAATAGAGCCATTCTTTGCAATAACCCGGTGACATGGAATTATGATCGGGACAGGATTAACCGCGCAGCTTGTTGCCGCAGCGCGAACAGCTTTCTTATTTCCGGCTCTTTTGGCAAGCTCTGAGTAAGATACCGTTTCACCATAATCAGTGTCTGCAAGTGCCTGCCACACTGATGTTTGAAAACCTGTACCTTTGAGATAGATCTTCATATTAAAATTTGAACGTCTTCCTGAAAAGTAGTCCTTTATCTGTGAAATTTCATAACTCAACTCTGCAGGTTTTTTAACCGCTTTATCATTCAAATAGCTATTCAGCTTTGCCAAAAATCTCTTTTCGTTGTCATTCAGATCGATATAACATATGCCGTTTTCATTTTTCGCAATAAAAAATGAACGTTTTAACTGCTTAACGTAAAATTTTGAGTAAAAAATCATATTTTTTGTGATAAAACTAACAAATTTACTAAAAAAATAGGATAAGTATAATACTTAAAAATAACCCCCAAACAACTTTACCTTACCGGATATAAAAAAGCCGCCCCTGTATAACAGAGGCGGCCGTTGAAAAGCAATATCTGCTATACTATTTTGTGAGTAACATTTTCTTTGTGGTTTGGTAACCATCGGTTGCGATGCTGTAGAAATAGATTCCGCTAGAATATCTCGCCGCATCCCACTTAACCATATATTCACCCGCTTTGAGCTGTTCATTTACAAGATTCTCAATCTCTCTGCCCAAAACATCGTATACTGCTATCTTCACAAACGATGCTTTAGGAATATCAAACCTGATAGAAGTAACCGGGTTGAATGGATTAGGATAATTCTGGCTCAGATTGAACTTAGCCGGTATATTCGAAGAGATCGGATCAATAGCGGAGATCTTTGAATATCTTAAAGTATAAAAAGCAATTCCCGTTCCTGAAAAATTAGCAGAACCCGTTACGAAAATTCTGTCAGTATCCTGAACAGCGATACCGGAAGCATAATCATTACCGCTTGATGAACTGTTCTCTCTTTTTTCCCAGTTAAATCCACCGGCAGATGTATATGAAATTGTGAGGTAATCGTATCCTGTACCGGAGCCAAAACTGGAACCTGTCACGAACACATAACCAGAAGCGTTATCAACCGTTATGAAAAACGGGAAATCACTTCCAGAGTTGGAAGTTCTTTGCAGCCACTGCTGGGATAAATTGGAATTATATTTTATTGTAGCGTAATCATAACCTGTTGAAACTGCCGCGCTGTAACCGGTAACATAAACATTATTGCTGTTATCAATTGCCATAGCAGTCAGCTGGTCAGTGCTTCCAAGCGGTCCGTTATAAGATGCTGCCGCAAGACTATCGCCGGTTGAAGCATTGTACTTTATGGTCATATAATCCTGAACAGCGCCTGTGCGGAAGCTGTAACCGCCAACGTAAACATTGTTAGCCCCGTTATCAAGGACAAGCGCAACCGCGTTATCTTCAGTGTTCAGTGTACCGTTATATTTCTTTGCCCATGCTACAGTTCCGTTGCTGTTAATCTTCATTGTAAGAAAATTCTCAGTTCCTGCCGTACCAGATTTACCCGTTACGTATGCGTTCCCGGAAGCATCAAGTTTGATAGCCTGTGCCTGGTCAAATGATGATGACAATGGCCCTGTATACACACTCGGCCATCCGGCAACTACGTTTCCGGCGGCATCATACTTAATCGTGGTGTACTTCTGCCCCAAACCGCCGCCTGCGTCGCTCCTGCCCGTAACATATACCTCGCCTGCGGCATTTACCGCAATAGCGAAACCATAGTCACCGCCATTGCCGGCACCGTTGAATTTTTTTACCCAAAGCCTGCTGCCTGTTGCGATATCGTATTTTATTGTCAATATGTCTCTGTTCGGGTCAATTGACCAGCCTGTAACATAAACAGCATTGTTATCGCAAGTAATGGCGCTTACTTTCTCTTCAAGATTGGAAGTGCCGTTATACCTGTTTACCCAAATTGTATCCCCTGTTTCAGGATCATACCTTAATGTCACTATATCAGCGGCTGTACCTGAGCCCAGGCTCCAGCCTGTTACAAAAACATTACCTGCAGAATTAATACTGACTCCAACAGCCGAATCCTGCTGATTTACCGGACCGTTAAATATCTTAGCCCATATTGTATTGGGCTGCGAAAATAACTCAGAACTATTTACAAGTAATAATGAAAACGAAATGAAAAACAAAATTGAATAGGATTTTTTCATATAGTTACGTATTTAAAAATTACAAATTTATTATCACAAATTACTCGTTACACGGTATCATAACAATACCGTAATAGAGTTAGATGCTCAAAACAAATCTATAAAAATTCAATTTATTATGAAATCTGAATTAAATATATAAAATTAAAACCTGATTTACAATATATCTTTTTAATTTTAAATATTAGTTTTCACAATATACTAACAAAAAAGCCGGGTAAAAAATTACCCGGCTTTGGAATATATTTCAATTAACTATTTGTGAACAATAACTGAATGAACAGTTGCCCGCAATTACTTTGCAAGAACCATCTTTTTAGTTTCCGAAAATTGTTCGGTCACTATTCTGTAAAAATAGATCCCGCTTGTGAATGCTGAAGCATTCAGAACGTACTTATAAACACCGGCACCAAGGCTTCCGGGTGATAAAGCAAACACTTCCCTGCCAAGTATATCAAAAACTTTCAATGTAACGATTTGCTGTTCAGGAATTGAGAATTTTATCGTAGTTGCCGGGTTAAACGGATTAGGATAATTCTGAGACAAGGAGAACTCCTTCGGAATTTCATTATTGATTGGCTCTACTCCCACCATATTACCGTACTTGATAGTCGCGTAATCGTAGTCAGAACCGCTTCCATAACTTCTGCCGGTAACATAAGCATTGCCCGCATTATCTGAAACTATGGAAGAGCTATAGTCATTTGAATTTCCCGGACCATTGTAAGCCATAACCCACTGCTGAGCTCCGGAAGGTGAATATTTGATTGTGGCGTAATCATCAGAGCCTGCGCCTTTGCTGCTGCCGCTGATGTAAACATTCATATTTATATCAACAAATATCGATCTTGATACATCAACCGAATTGTTTGGTCCATCGTAATATGAGAACCACTGCATATTCCCGTTAGGATCATACTTGATAGTACCATAATTTGAATCTAGCCTTGTGCCAAATAGCTGTGTTGTGAGCCCGGTAAGATAAATATTATCCGAAGCGTCAACTGTCATTGCTGTTGCAAGATCTGTTGAATTTGAAGAACCGTTATATTGTTTTTCCCAAATAACATTCCCCAAAGGATCATATTTCAATGTGAGGAAATTCAGCCTCTGCCCTGTTCCCATATCTGTATAACCTCCTGCAACAATGTTTCCTGTCCCGTCAACTTTTACGCCTACGACCGCATCACCGCCGTTGCCTGCGCCGTTATAACTTTTCAGCCATTGCTGAACGCCGCTGCTGCTGTATTTGATAAGAATAATATCCTGTCCGGAACCTGCGCCTATACTGTTGCCTGCTGAATATACATTCCCTGAATTATCAATATCGATTGATGTTATATAATCTTCATTGTTTCCCAGACCGTTATACGTCCTTGACCAGGCTTCTGTGCCATCAGGGTTATACTTTATTGTAACAAAATCCAGCCCGGAAGCGGTATTTGTTGTTTTGCCTCCAACCATGACGCTCCCGTCATCTGTAAGATGAATTGTTTTTCCTTCATCAAGTCCGTTGCCCGCACCGTTGTACCTTGCCATCCACTGCTGAGTACCATTTACATCATACTTTATGGTTACTATATCTGAACCTGTTGTGCCGTAATCAACCCTGCCGGTAACATAAATGTTGCCGTTATTATCAATTGCAAGCGCGTTTGAATAGTCCCCGCCGTTTATGGGACCGTTAAATACAGCTTCCCACAGAATAGTACCTGCTGTATTGTACTTGATCGTTCTGTAATCCTTTCCCGTGCCTGAACCGGTACTGTAGCCGGTAACGATCACGTTGCCAAGCGGATCCATCGCAATTGCATAAGACCAATCGAGCGAATTTCCGGGTCCGTTGTATCTGGAAGCCCATTCCTGCCCGATAGAAAATGACTGTGTTACATAAACCAGAATAGTGATTAATGCTGTTATTAATTTATTCATCTTTCCCCCCATCCGTTTCTAAACGGAATTTAATTGATGAAATCTTTATTAGTGAGTGCAGATAAATTAGCTAACTTAAATCGTTATGTCAATAATTATATTAGTTAGCTAATATAGCTATATTCTATTATTATTCATTGAATTATTTCGTTTTTTCAGGGGAAAATCGTAAATTTGTATACAATTGTATTTGAATGAGAAATTTAAAATACTTGAAAATGAAAATTCTAGCTGCCTTGGTATTACTGGCTTTGGGAACCTTTACACTTATAACATTTAACAAAGCCGAAAAGATCAAAAATGAAGACACCGGAAGTAAAGTACAGATGAACTGGAAAAAACCAACGGATGAATTTGTTAAGAAAAAGTTATCAGAAATGACGCTGCGGGAAAAAATAGCACAAATGATAGTTGCAAATGCAGTTCCCGAAAATTTTTCGGAAAGTTCTGCCGAGGTAAAAAAATTAAAAAAACTCTGCTCAGAAACAAAAGTGGGAGGATTTATTTTTTTCAAAGGCAGTTCATCTGATTTTGCAAGGCTCTCTAATATACTCCAGTCAAATTCTGACGTACCGTTGCTGATAGGAAGTGATTTTGAGCGCGGTACAAAAATGCGTGTGACAGATGGCGCTTTATTCCCAACCAATATGGCAATAGGCGCAGCTGATAATAAGGAGCTTTGTTATAAAATGGGACTCGAAATAGCTAGAGAGACCCGCCTTCTTGGGATCCATCAGAACTATTCGCCTGTTTGTGATGTGAACAATAATCCGAACAATCCCATAATCAATGTTCGTTCCTTTGGTGAAGACCCGCAATTAGTATCAAGAATGTCTGAAGCGATGATAAAAGGATTACAGGAAGGTAAAGTGATTGCAACTGCAAAACACTTTCCGGGTCACGGTGATACTGATATTGATTCACACAACGACCTCCCTCAGCTTAATTTCACAATGGATAGAATGAATTCAATTGAGCTTGTACCTTTTAAGAATGCAATTGATAAGGGTGTAATGTCTGTCATGATAGCTCACCTGGCTTTTCCTGAACTGGAATCACAGCCCAATATTCCAGCTTCGCTTTCTCCGGCTATTGTTCAGGGCCTGCTCATAGACCAAATGGGGTTTGGCGGACTTGTTGTCACAGACGCGCTGAATATGAAGGGTATTACAAAATACTTTTCAACATCAGAAGTAGCTGTAATGTGTGTTAATGCCGGAATAGATCTTATCCTGATGCCGCTTGATGAAGTAAAGACAGTTGATGCCATTGAATCTGCGGTAAAAAGCGGGAAGATATCTGAAGACAGAATTAACCGTTCAGCCGAAAAGATCCTGAAAGCAAAAAAGTGGCTTGGGTTATTTGAAAGCAAGGAAGTAAAGGAGGCCGATGTTTACAAATCAGTAAATACAATGGAAGCCAATGAG
>JBHEKV010000090.1:0-27367 GCA_041859235.1 Ignavibacteria bacterium
TTCAGGAATTTTGCGGTAACGGATTGTTTCATATAGTTTTTGACAATATCCTCAGGGGTTCCTTCTGCGATTATCTTGCCGCCGGCATCGCCGCCTTCCGGTCCCAGATCTATCACCCAATCAGCCGTTTTGATCACATCAAGGTTATGCTCAATAACAATAACTGTATTGCCTTTATCAACAAGCTGATTCAATACTTTAAGCAGCATGCTAATATCCTCGAAATGCAGACCCGTTGTGGGTTCATCAAGAATATAGATGGTTTTCCCTGTCTGTATCTTTGAAAGCTCGGTTGAAAGTTTTACCCGCTGTGCTTCGCCGCCGGAAAGCGTTACGGCTGATTGTCCAAGCCTTATATATCCCAAACCAACATCGTACAGTGTTTGCAGCTTGCGCTTAAGCGAAGGAATAGCTTCAAAAAAACTTACTGCCTCTTCAACCGTCATTTCAAGCACATCAGAAATATTTTTACCTTTGTAGCGCACTTCCAGAGTTTCGCGGTTATAGCGTTTGCCGCGGCAAACATCACAGGTTACATAAACATCAGGCAGAAAGTTCATTTCAATTTTTTTCTCACCGCCGCCTTCGCATGCTTCGCACCTGCCGCCTTTTACGTTAAAACTGAATCTGCCTACTTTGTAGCCCCGTATCTTTGCTTCGGGCAGGGTTGCAAACAGGTCACGGATGAATGTGAATAAACCTGTATAAGTGGCGGGATTGCTGCGCGGCGTTCTGCCGATTGGCGACTGGTCTACTTCAATTACTTTGTTAACATTCTTTAGTCCTTCAATCGTATCATACGGCAGCGGAGGCTCAGGGGTCTTAAAAAATTTCCTGGAAAGCACGCGGTAGAGAGTTTCATTGATAAGCGATGATTTACCTGAACCGCTTACGCCGGTTATACATATGAATTTGCCAAGCGGAATCTTCAGGTTCACTTTTTTGAGATTATTACCCGATGCTCCTTTTAGTACCAGTGATTGACCGTTACCAATTCTGCGTTTTTTGGGGACTTCAATGTTTTTCTTTCCTGAAATATAGAGCGATGTGAGTGAATTACCATTCAGTGAACCGGGTTTGCCGAAAGCTACAATTTTACCGCCATGCTCACCTGCACCCGGACCCAGATCTACAACAAAATCAGCTTCTTCCATCATCTGTTTATCATGCTCAACAACAATTACAGTGTTGCCAATATCACGAAGGTTCTTGAGCGATCTTATCAACAGCTCATTATCCCGCTGATGCAGGCCAATGCTGGGTTCATCAAGTATATACAGCACTCCGCGAAGCTGTGAGCCTATCTGTGTAGCAAGCTTAATTCTCTGCGCCTCGCCGCCGGAAAGAGTACGTGCATTTCTATCAAGTGACAAATAATCAAGCCCAACGTTAAGCATGAACTCAAGGCGCATCTTAATTTCCTTAAGTATCTGCTTCGCGATGATCTGCTGGCGTTCATTTAAAATAAGTGTATCAAAATAATCGCGCGCTTTTTTTATTGAAAGCAGCGATACTTCGTAAATATTTTTCTTGCCAGCGGTTGAATCAACCAGCACAGCCAGACTTGAAGCTTTCAGCTTGCCGCCTTTGCATGTATCGCAGGTATTGGAGGTCATGAAACTTTCTGCCCAGTTGGAAATATACTCTGACGTCTGATTGCGGTAGTAATCAAGAATGATCTTCTTTACCCCCTGGAATTTATGCGAGTATTCCCGCTGAATGCCGCGTGAATCAACATACTTATAATTCCGTTTCTGGCTATCGCCATTCATAATAATTTCAAGCTCTTCTTTTGTAAGCTTTTTCAACGGAGTATCGAAATCATAACCCCATGATTCAATTAATTGCTTAAGTACGGTGAAGGTCCAGTTGGTGCGCGGCTTGCCCAGTGGCGCTATAGCGCCTTCGGCAATAGAAAGATCATAGTCTGTGATAATAAGCCTTTCGTCAAGCTCCTTACGCGCGCCAAGCCCAAGGCAATCAGGGCACCAGCCGTAGGGCGAGTTGAACGAAAATGAATTGGGTGCAGGTTCATCAAAGCCTATGCCGCAGGCGGGGCAGGCAAGCTTTTCGCTGAACAGTTTATCTTTTGAGCCATCGCTGTCTGATTCAGTAATAATAACAATTCCGCCGCCAAAGCGCAGGGCAGTTTCAACTGAATCAGTGAGCCTGAGCGAAGTGGCTTTTGTGACCATAATTCTATCAACAACAATTTCAATATCGTGTATTTTGTAACGGTCAAGCTTCATTTTGGGAGTGATATCTTTTATTACTTTATCAACTCTTACCTTGGTGAAGCCATCTTTTTCAATTTGCTCAAACAATTCGCGGTAGTGTCCCTTGCGCCCTTTTACAACAGGAGCCAGAATGTTAATTCGTTTTGTATCCAGGTTTTCCCTGATGTGATCAATTATCTGCTGAATACTTTGCCTTTGCACGGGCTGTCCGCAATTTGTGCAGTGCTGCGTGCCGCATTTTGAGTACAGCAGCCTCAGGAAATCGTAAATTTCAGTTACTGTGCCAACAGTTGAGCGGGGGTTATGGGAAATTGTTTTCTGTTCGATGGAAATTGAGGGAGAAAGCCCTTCAATTTTATCAACATCGGGGCGTTCAATACCGCCGATAAATTGCCTGGCGTAAGCGGAAAGTGTTTCTACAAATCTGCGCTGACCTTCGGCGTAAATGGTATCAAACGCCAGTGATGATTTCCCTGAGCCTGATATTCCCGTTATAACTACAAACCTGTCGCGTGGAATATCGATGTCGATATTCTTTAAATTGTGAACCCGTGCGCCCTGTATGGATATTTTATCTAGAAATGACAAATATTATTTTACCTTGAATCCTATTTCTTGCTTATCCCTTTTTTGAGGAAACATTAATTCTTTTAAAGCTTCAAATATTGTTTTGATTTGAAGATCATGTTTTAACGATTTTTTTTCTATAAGATTTAGTTTTTTCAATATTTCTTTGTTATCTAATATCAAATTCCTAAGATTAACAAAAGTTCTCATGATCTCAATATTTACTAAAACAGCTCTTTTACTTTTTAAAACGCTGGAAAGCATAGCTACTCCCTGTTCAGTAAATGCGTAGGGCATGCTTCGGGTACCGCCTCTTTTTGATATCACAAAATGTGATTTCAAAAGATTGAATTCTTTTTCATTCAATTGAAACATGAAATCAGCAGGAAATCTATCCAAATTCCTTTTCACTGCTTGAACCAAGGCCCTTGTTTCAATATTATACAGAATGGCCAGATCTTTATCAACCATAACTTTCTGTTTTCTGATTAAAAAAATCCGACTTTCAATTAATTCTGAAGGTATTAATTTTTTCATAATTGAAATTTTGATTAAGTACGTAAGTTAACTGAAATTGTTTGAAGAAAAAATGAATGAATTTGGTTGGTAGGGCGGGTGAAATGTATATAATTTACTTGTTTAAGATTAATTTTACCTATATTTTTGGAATATGGAATTCATATTAAACTGGCATCCTGTAATTGCTGTAACTGTGCTGTGTACGGTAACGGTTCTTATATCATATGCAGGATTAAGGCTTGTACGCAGGTATTTTACCGAAGATGTGTTGAGGCAGAATCATGAAGTAGGCGGGTTTATTTTTAATGCATTCGGGCTTATCTACGCAGTACTGATAGCGTTTGTGGTGTTTGCAACGTGGACAGAGTTTGATAACTCCAAAAAAAATGTTGACCGCGAATCCATAGAACTTACTGATATTTATCACAATTCTCAGGCGCTGCCGGAGCAGTACAGGCAGCAGGTAACTGCTCTGCTTAAAGCTTACACGGAAAATGTAATTAATGATGAGTGGCAGAAATTAGAGTGCGGAGAGCCAAGTGAAAAGGCGAGAGTCAGTTTCAATAATTTGTGGTTATTTTTCACAACTATTGACCGCTCACTTGTTAAGAATGAAATTGCTTACCAGGAAACACTAAAACATCTTAATGATGCGGGCGAGAGCAGAAGGATGCGTTTGTTTGACAGCACGAATAACATTCCCGGAATAATATGGGCAGTGCTTCTGTTTGGAGCCGTTGTTACGGTGATCTACACTTATTTCTTTTATGCAAAAAATATCAGGCATCAGTTTGTGATGACATCTGCACTGACTGTACTAAATACCCTGATTTTGTATATGATACTTCTTCTCGATAATCCCTTTTCGGGGTATACCAAAGTAGACGCAAAACCTTTTGAGTATGTATTACAGTTATTGAAAAGCGGTATATAAATCATTCATTTTTATTAGGGGGAAAAGAAAGTCACCACGGCGCTTTTAAGCCAAGACCTTCGAGCTTATCTTCAAACTCAGCGCGTTCGCGGTTCTTTTTGGGTTCACCTGCATCATTTAGCCAGTTAAACGATTTTCCCAAAGCAATAGCTTTTTCATTATCACCCTGCGTCATTGCTGTCAACACTTCCATTTCGAGTCTGGTGAAGCTGTTTGAGTTCACCCTGTAATCCATGAATGCTTCCCATACCGCCGGGCACCATTTAGCGACAATTTCCTGTCCCATTATTTCAGCATAACGCCTGATCTCATACTGCGCATGCGCGTCCATCCTTAAATAAAGGAAATGAAGCAGGTTATGCAGGTCAACTTTCCAGTATGCTTCTGTGTAGGTCGATAGCGGCAAATCTTTCCTTGCCTGCTCGCGGGCTATCCCCATTTTTAATCTTTCGTCATAAATTTCACGGGCAAGAGACTGCAAATAACGCTCTTTTTCGGTGAGCGTTTTGCCATCTGCATCGCCGGCGAATCCAGCCGAGCCCTGGCGGTTACCCGAAGCCTGTATACGCCACTCCTGTTCGCCTGTGGTTTGGGCTGAATCAATTGCTACGCTGTAACGTGTTGAATACTCATTTACATTAGCCATACGGTGACGTATCCATTGCCTCCAGCAATCCATAGGTACACGCACGTGGAATTTTATCTCGCACATTTCAAACGGAGTTGTGTGATGGTGGCGCATTAAGTATCTTATCAGCCCGCGGTCTTCGTGGACTTTCTTAGTTCCCTTGCCGTATGAAACGCGCGCTGCCTGTACAATTGATTCATCAGAACCCATGTAATCAATCACACGGATGAAGCCGTCATCAAGTACTTTGAACGGTTTGCCGAGTATATTATCAAGCGCAGCCACTTTGGGACGCTCAAGTGATTCCATTACGGGATTTGCTTCGGGGGCTTCGCTGTATTCTTTATTTATATTTTCCTGATTTTCTGATGACATAATATTATAGTAAATTGAAATTTCAACCGTAATGAACCGGAGGCATTAAAAAGGATGCCTTAAAATGGACCGATTTTTAGTGAATTGATACAAAATAGCAAATTGTGATGGAAGTTTAAAGTCTTAAAAGTTACAAGAAAAGGTTTTTACATTCTATAACCGGAGTTTGGCAATGAGAAAGATCTAAGTTATCCAGTTCTTTTTCTGAATTTCTGCCATACAGCCTCGGCAACAAAGGAAACTATCAATAACGCGATCATTGTATAAACTGCCTCGGGAGCTTTTCGGTAAGTATAGACTTCGAGTATGATAAACATTATTATACACAATACTAATGATACAACTACTATCCACGCTTTAGCTCCGGTTTGTTTTAATATCCGCAGGTGACCCGCGTTAACGGCGGCGTAAACAAGAAGGAATGCGCCGGAACCCATCATTGCGATTCCCGCCAGATCAAAGAACAAAATAAAACAAATTACCATAAGTGAAGTTATCAAAAGTCCGCCGGTGGCACCCTTTATTTCATCTCTATGGAATACCGCAGGAAGCTCGCCATCTTTAGCAACCATGTAACTAACGTTTGAACCGCCGAATAGTGTTGCATTAATCGCTGATGCTGTTGAAAACAGGGCCGCAATTGCGATTAACTTGAAACCCAGCATGCCCAAAAATGGTTTTGCCGCTTCAGCAAGCGCGAAATCACGTGCAGCAGCAATCTGCCCAGTGGTTAAGTTACCTGTAACAGTAATTGATACCGCAAGGTATATCAGTATTACAATAAAAACTGCGATGTATAATGCTTTTGGTAATGATTTAGAAGGGTTATCCATATTCCCTGCGGCATTTGTTATTAAACCAAAACCTTCATAACCAATAAACAAAACACCTGCGCCAAAGAATATATATTCAGTTGAATTCCAGTGAACAGGGTCTAAATTCGCGGGGTGAATGAAAAAGAGTCCCGCACCGGCAAAAAGCACCAAAATAGAAACTTTTACAGCAACAATAAAAGTTTCGGCTTTGCCTACACTGCCCGCACCTAACATATTTATAAAAGTGAAAAGGATCACTGCTCCGGCAGCAACTGCTTTTATCAACAATGGAGAAGGGTTATCAGTAAGGAAGGTCATAGCATAGGATGAGAATCCCTGGGCATACAGCGCGATTGCTATTACATATCCAATCCACATGAAGAGATTGAGTCCCCCTGAAGCCGTACCCTTACCCCAGCCTTGAACAAGGAATTCCACAGCGCCGCCCGCCGTAGGAAACTTAGCTCCAAGTTTTGCATAGGAGTAAGTTGAAAAGAGAGCGACTACTCCGCCAATTAGAAATGACAGCCACATTGCGGCGCCTGAGGCTTCGGCGACAACTCCTAATATAGAAAAAATACCTGCGCCAATCATTCCGCCAATACCAATAGAAACGGCGGCTATCAATGAAATTCTGTTCTTCATAACAGCGAATTTAATGTAATATTTACAATTATTTAAGTGTTAAATTAATAATTGTCCATAAGAGAATAATTTATCAATATTATTTTGGGAGTTATATTTTTAAGTTTAACAAATACGAACCTAAAAAAGGAGCTTCAAATGAAAAAGACATTCTTTCTTATACTCTTGATCTTCATTTCTATAACTTCAGTAAACTCTAAACCCCGGATAAGTTTCGAACAATTGCTGATCAATGCAGAACAGAACAGGAATCTGCAGTTTGGCGCAAGGGAGCTTGCAATAAAGAACGGCCAGCCGATAAGCATAATCACTACAACCGGAGTACTGATTGACGCCAAGGCTATTGAAGACGGTAAGGTAGTTTATTCTGTGATAACAAATGCCGCAGATATTTACAGAGGTGGATATGCAGCGTACTTCGAAGAGATAACATCTTTATACAGCGTTTCCAACTCGAAGATATATTACGGGAACGGAATAATAGTTGATAAGACCGGCGGGAAACTTGACCCGGTTATAACAAGCAGCGTTACCCCGGACAGGTTTGTTGCAATACCTGAATGGACAGATGATAAAGTTTATTTGTTTGATGCCCAAACAGGTGATCTGCTTGATCCCAATTTTATTCCCACAACAGCACCGCAGCTTCAGAGTCCAAAGGATGTACAGCAGCACTTTTCAGGCAGGTTTATTCTTGTTGCTGACCAGCTTAGCGATGTAGTACAGAAATTTGATACAAACGGAACATATATAGGTTTTTACGCGCCTTCTTCGGGTGTTAATACTTCTATACTTGATAATATCCGCGGTATCTGCTACAGATCAAACGGCAACATGCTTGTTACAGTAGGTTCGAGCGCAAGCGCGAACACAGTTCAGCAGTTTGATACGGGCGGTGTCAGCATCGGGGGATTTATTACAACCGGGTTAAGCTCTCCGTTTGATATACTTATTCGTACAAACGATATCCTTGTTACAAATTCATCAGGAACCAACAAAATCACAAGATACGATCTGACGGGCACTTTTCTGAGTAATTTCTACACGACTGCCGATGTTAACTTTCCGCAGCAGATGCTCAGGCTTCCTGGCGGAAGAATAGGTGTATGCGCGTTCAGCACACCGAACTCAGGTTATACAATACTCGATTCAACAGGTACATATGTCAGGACTATGACGGTTGTTACAGGATTGAGGGGCAGTTACCTTCTCGGAAACGGGCATTACCTTGTAACCAATGCGGCAGGTGTACATGAGATCGATTCAGTAAGCGGCGTATTGATAAGAACTGTAACTTCTGCTTCAAATTTCCAGTACATAAGTCCATATAATCCGGGGGCACTGCTTTCAAACGGCAGCAACGGAAATTCTCTTCCGGAGAACTTTGCACTTGAACAGAATTTCCCTAACCCCTTTAATCCTTCGACCGGTATTAAGTACAGTATTCCTGAAAGCGGAAATGTTACATTAAAGGTATACGATCTGACAGGAAGGATAGTAAGCACACTGGTTGAAGAATTTAAAACTGCAGGCAGTTACGAGGTAACTTTTGATGCCTCGGAACTTTCAAGCGGAATATATTATTACAGCATTAAAAGCGGTGAATTTTCCAAAACATTGAAAATGGTTTTAGTAAAGTAGAGCCGCAGCTATAAGAACAGAAATTCAAAAGGACTCCTTTGGGAGTCCTTTTTTTACAGCCGGAATTGGGTAGCCGGACATGTATTTTGCTGTTGAATTTGGAGAACAACAGATTTATTTAAAAATAATTGAAAACAAATTTTCCTGCTTCAGTGAAGCAGGTATAAAGAATTTCGTTATTTGATCAGTATCAATTTTTTTACTTCTGTAAATGAACCGGCTGTAAACCTGTACATGTATGTGCCGCTCGAAAGATCACTGCCATTGAACTCGGCAGTATAAATACCCGCATCAAGCTCTTCGTTCACAAGGGTTGATACAAGCTGCCCGAGCAAATTGTAAACATTGATGTTCACTTTTGTTCTTTCGGGCAGCTGGAAATCAATGCTGCTTTTGGGGTTGGAGGGGTTTGGATAGTTTTGACCTAAGGCAAACTCCTTTGGTTTTGAAATGATCACCGGCAACGCAAGATCGAAATATTCATAGTTACCGTTATAATCAATTTGTTTCAAACGGTAGAAATATTTACCGGGAAGGACTTTTCTATCTTCATAGCGATATTCTGAAGGCTGGCCAGTCGTTCCCATTCCGGTAACAAAAGCAATTTTAAGCCAGTTTCCTTCTTCTGATCTTCTTTCAAGATCGAACCCCGAATTATTTATTTCAGCTTCGGTTTTCCAGTATAACTTAACATTATTCTTAACTGAAAGCGCATTAAACAGTGAAAGTGTCACCGGTAGGGCTCCTGTGCAGATTGAGCCTCCGCCCGAATATGAACCATTTATGGTAATTACATCTGCGCAAACATCAGCGCCAGTTTGAATATCAACTGAAGAACCGTTATCAAAAGTAATATCACTCTGCTGAGAAAAAATATAAGTACAGCAAAGCAATGAACACAAAATAATGAATAGAATGATCACACTTTTCATTTGCCGGCGTTGTTAACTTCATTTGTTTGTTCAGTTCTATTCAGTTTACCTTCAAGCTTCGTTATTCTTTCTTCCATGTTTTTCATCATTTCAATTTCCATAGCTAACACTTTGTTCTCTTCTTTCAGCCGGTCATTTTCGTTTTTAAGTTCCTGTACTGCTTTTACAACTACAGGCAATAAATTCCCGTAAGTTGCTTCCCATTTTTCGGGGTTATCTTTCAATACCAGCTTTAACCAATCAGCATTGAATTCATTTTGAATTGAATCAAGCTCCTGCGCAATAAACCCCGCAGTCGGGTCAGTTTCCATTTTGCTGCCATCAGCGGAATTGTTATCATACCATTCGCGCCTATCCCAGTTGAACTGGCGCGGTTTTAAATGCATTATGAAATCAAGCCCCAGTGAAAGCTCCATAACATTTTTCTTATCGCGCGCGTCTGAAAGTGATGTTATAGTTTGAACATTACACCTGAGAGAAGTAACGGAATTATTGCCTAACGTTACCTGGTTTTGAGTTGTGCCGGATGACGGCTCGGAATTATTGCCAATGAGCGTAAGGTTTGTACCGGTCGTAACATTCGTGCCTGCATCATATCCCAGGGCCGTATTATATGCACCAAGACTGTTGTATAACGCAGAGGTTCCCACCGCAGTATTCCTGAACCCGGTTTCGTTCAGGTTCAGTGTGCTTTTGCCTATTGCCACATTATCTGACCCGGATGTATTTCCTTCAAGAGCGTTTGTTCCAAGGGCCGTGTTGCTGCCGCCGGTTATATTGTTCAGGAGCGCGTAGTATCCAACACCTACATTTCCCACACCGCTGATGTTGTTGTACAGGGTTTGGCCGCCTATTGCCAGATTAAAACTGCCGGTTGTGTTAAAACTCATCACAAAATGACCGATTGCGGTGTTGTAGTTCCCGCTGGTGTTGGCGTTCAGGCAATTGTAACCTAATGCCGTATTCCAGCTTCCTGTGGTTAAAGAGCTTAGCGTATTGGCCCCAAAACCGGAGTTCATTGAGCCGCCTGTGAACGAGCCACCGCCAAGGGTAAAATTGCCTGAATTAATCCCTACAAATGTGTTGTTTCCCATGTTGGAGGCGTTTTTGTAATTATGAATAAACGATGTTGTGCCTTTGTAAATAACACCGGTATTCAGGTCAGTTGTTTCCTGCAGTTTCAGGCTTTTTGAAAGCTCGATATACCCGTTGTTTTGGGTTAATGTAAAGTATGTGCTGCCTGCATCTTTGATCTTAAACTGCCCCAGGCTGCCCAGTGTGTTTGTGATATGCTGAGAAAACTGCAAATTACAGATCAACAAATTGCAGATCATGATTATTGTTATTTTGAATCTCATTTTGCACTCCGATCGAATTTACATTGCTTTAAAAACAAAGAAAACCACCATTAAAATTATAAATAACGCAACAGCTCCGAATACAAGGAAGAATATTGCAGAAAACAGAAGTCTTCCTTTGAAGCGGGTCACTATATTTTCAAAAAAACTTCCGCCGGTGGTATTCAGCGGGTCCTGTATGCCGTCACTAACGGCTTCTTTTACTGATCTTGTTAAATCGTCTAGCATTGTTTGTTCTCCTTTTTGTTTTGCTTCACCCGGGCTCCTCTCCTTTTCCAATGGAATCCCGTTGGAAAATGGAGAGGGCAGAGATGAATTTTGATTATTTTATTAATACCATTTTCTTAATATCTGTGAAACCTTTTGTTTCGAGTTTGTAGAAATAAGTGCCGCTTGAAAGTTTTGCTGAATTAAAGTTTATTTCATGCAGTCCGGCCTGTAAATTGCCATTTACAATTTCAGCAACCAGTCTGCCTGTCACATCAAATACTTTGAGCGTAACATTGCCGCTTACAGGCAGCGCGAATTTGATAGTTGTGGCCGGATTAAACGGATTTGGATAGTTCTGTTCAAGAGAGTAATGACCTGGAACCGGGTTATGTTGAGGATCAATAAATGTAACTCCGCCGTTTGTTGTTTTCAGTATCGTACCAAAGTCGCCAACTATATATCCTGAATTATCATCCGTCATGACATGTACATCGTTAAGATACCATGTGGTTTGTGAGTTTTGGAGGTACCAGTTTATCCCGGCGTTTGTAGTTTTGAATATTGTGCCGGAATTGCCCACGAGGTAGCCTTTGGATGCGTTTACCAGCTGAACAGACTGAAAAATAATATTATTGCCGGGATTTACATTTACCCAGTTTTGACCTCCGTTTGAAGTTCTTTTGAGAGCCCCCATATTTCCGCAGATAACGCCGGTGTTTACATCTGAAAACGAAATATCGTAACAAATTGGTTTTGTTTGGTACACCGGCACCCAGGCTGAATCCCAGTTAGTACATTTAAATACTATTGAACTATCCGCAGAAGGAAGGAAGGTTAACACAAATAATGTATTGGGACCCTTCACCGAAAGAGAGGCTCCGAAATATGAAGGATATTGCAATAATGTTACGGATGAAAAATTTGCCCCCCCGTTTGTGGTCCTGTAAACCTTCGCAGGAGAGTTTATGCTTAGCAGGAATCCAGTGTTCGCATCAAGAAAACTTATATCACAGAATCCATCTGTATTAAGCAAGGTTGCCCAGGTGCTGCCTGCGTTAGTAGTTTTATACAATGCGGTGTTTCCTGCCAGATACCCGGTGTTAATATCAATAAAATATACTTTGTTAATACTTTGCAGTGAAGGATTCGGAACCATTGTCCAGTTCAAACCGCCGTTGGTTGATCTTAAAACTGTGCCGTGATTACCTTTGGTTAAATATACAAGGTTTGCATTTACTGTATGAACCGAAAAATTAGTTGTATCCAGCCCGGGAGGTGAAATGTTTATCCATTGAGCCAGGATATTAGTATTTACGAAGCAGAAGCAAACCAGGATCAATATTACAGTTCTTTTCATTGGGAAAACCCTTCTTGTTTTTATAAAAATTCTGAACGGGCGGCTATACGCCGCCTGTTCTGTTGAAGTAAGTTTACTTTACAAGTATCATTTTCTTAATATCAGAAAAACCTTTTGATCCATCAGTGCTTATATCCAGCCGGTAGAAGTATACTCCGCTTGCAAGCCCTGAAGCATTAAAGCTGTATTCATGTGTGCCTGCTTCAAGTTTTCCGTTCACAATTTGCGATATCAGCTTTCCGGTCACATCAAATACTCTGAGCGTAACATTGCCGCTTACAGGCAGCGCGAATTTGATAGTAGTAGCCGGATTAAACGGATTTGGAAAGTTCTGTGAAAGTGAAAATCCGTTTGGTATTTGATTGTTAATAATTCCCGTGGTAGATGTCATATTTCTTGAACAGTAACCGTTGTAACCGTTCATTAATGACCATACGCCAATACCGTTATCGCCTCCGCCTAAAACATATCCTGCACGCGGTTCAGCCCACACTGTATCAGGTATCGATGATGTCATCTGTATTTTAGCTGACCAGCTTGAACCTGTGAATGACCTGTAGAATCCTGCAGGTGCTGTCGGGTTATCCTGTGCATAGCAGACCTTAAACTGGCTCGCAGTATTCCTTACAGCAATAAGATCACATGTTCTGGTCCGATCTCCTGTGTAATCAAGGGTATCTCTTGTCCAGTCACCGGCTGTGCTTCCGCCGTTTGTTGTTTTTAAGCCGAATATATCCCAGTCTGCTGCGTTATACTGCCTCACATAAGTTATCATGCCCGTGCGGATATTAGTACCGCCGTTAAACGCAATCCGGAGATCTTTGCTGATGTTAGATTCTGTAACTACCATACTGCTGCCTGATGAACTGTAACCGTTCAGATAAGCAATGTAGATGTTATTAAATCCGCTGCCGTAGCAGTTATAAGCAGTTATAACTCTTCCGCTGCCTGAACCGCCATCATCTTTGTAATAAGCTATATCACCGTTTAAATAAGTTGAACCGTTTGTACCCATTGAAGTTGACCAGTGGAAACCGCTTGTTCCGTTCGGCTGTATGTAGTTTAGTCCGGGTGTGGCTGCAAATGGTGTACTTGAATACATGTATTTTTGTTTAACATAATGATTTGCTCCCGCAAGTGAATCCATTGAGCATATCATCATTACATAAGCATTTGATGTATAATTTGTGTTATCGCTTGTAATTCTTGGATTGTAGTAATTCATACCTGCTCCGCTGCCGGGGAAGTTGAGGATAGTCCAGTAATACCCCGAGCCATCAGCTTTCTGGCGCATGAAATATACTTTTTTCCTGTTATCGGAATTATCAGTTAACCCAATTACCGCAAATACCCATGTGTTTGTGCCGTCATATACAACTTCCACATCCATTTCATCTCTGTTAAAAGAATAACCCGTCATGCTTGTCCACATCAAAGTAAACCATGACGCTCCGTTGTTGGTTGAATACATCAGCTTCAGTGAATCGGAGCCTGTTTGGGAATCCTGGGTTAGGAGGTAAAACAGCCTGCCGGCAACATTTGAGCCTGTTGGCGCAACTCCGAAAGCGTGTGAGTAGATGCTCCATGAATGAATTGAAGACTGATTATAATCTCCTTCATTGCCGTTTTCTGCCGGACCCGAGTGAAAGTCTGAATTCAGACATGGCTGACGAACTTCAAATGATCCCTGCAGAGTATTGATCTGTGCCTGTATCTGCTGTGCTGCCATAACATTACCCGAAAGTCTTGCCGTTTCAAGCTGATTTTCAAGCGATACAAGCTGAGCGCTCTTCTGATTTTCAGCTGGTTTTGTGGCTGTCAGCATCGGGACATTCACATTACCGTTTGAGTTTGAATACATTATTTCCAGGGGCGGCGGAGCCGGTTTACCCTGTGAACTGATACTGCCTGAGAATATTCCGCTTATTAAAACCAGGAAAACGGATAAATACCTGTAAATTGTTTTGTCTTTCATTTTTTTTGTTTTCTTGTTATTTATTTTATATGTATTAGTTATTTTGCTTTTTTATTAACTTCACTGCTCCAGGCTCCCGTGCCCTCAGGATAGACAGCCGCTACGCGAAAGGAATATGTACACCCCGTTTTCAGGCCTGTGACGCAGTAAAGGGGGTCTTTTATGATATCCACCTGTTTCCATTTTGCGGAATTTACCTTCGATACCTGAACAATGTACTTGCTTGCGCTGCTTATTGAATCCCATTGCAGAAATATTTCACCGGGCATACTGCCTGATGTTGCGTAAAGCGGACCAGGAGAATCTTTGATCCGGATCTTCTTTTCATTTTCTCTCCCCGTCATGAGGATCTCTTCAAAACATCTTTTCATTTTTAATGGATATGTGAATAATTTTTTACGTCACAAAGATAGCCACGTATTAACCCGTTGTTCAAAGAAACTTATTTTGTGTTTTTAGCTTTAATAAAATATGATTACCGGGAATTTGTGCTTAAAAAGCGTTTTTTTTATGCAAAACTTCAGAAGGTTTTTTTTGAATGTTACTTAAACCGGCTTGCGGAATATTATGATAAATTGTTTCTGTAATTGATGAAGCAGGGGTATTTGGATATGAAAAATGCTTTAAAAATAGCTATTTTTGCATAAATCCTGTGGATCATAAAATCGGAAAGTTTTTAAATAATGGTAAAAACCTATATCATAGAGCTGCTTTCTAAATTCTCATCAAAGCAAATGAGAGAGCTGAGTGATTTTGTCAGGTCTCCCTTTTTCAACAAGAATGAAAGCGTGGAGAAGCTTTTTGAATATCTGAGAGTTAATCACCCTGAATTCAAAGCATCAAAAATTGAAAAAGAATTTGTTTACAAAAAGCTTTTTTCACCTGCTGAATACAACGATAGTTTCATGAGGATGCTCATATTCAGGCTGACGGAACTTTCAGAGAAGTATCTTGCGTATTCAGAAATGACCGGCAGGACAGCTGACGAAAACATTTATCTGGCAGGCAGCCTGCTGGAACTTGGACTTGATAAGAATGCACAGCGGGTTATCAATCACACTGAAAAGGAACTGAAGCAGCTTAAGATAAAAGCCGGTAAGTATTTTCTGAAAAAGTTTGAGCTGGAAAAACTTAAAGATATTATTTACTCAAGAACGTACAAAGCGACTACTGTAAAAGATAAACCCGATGAATCTCTGCTGGAAGAGTCAAACAATCTTACAGGGTTTTTCCTCGTAAAGATCCTGCAGAGATACAGATACCTTCTGAATAAGGGTCAGACGGTCAATTCTCAGTTTGAGCTTGATTTCCTTCCGCACATTATGAAGTTCCTTCAGAATGAAGGTAAACACTATCTGAAAAACATTACTATATCGCTGTTATACCGGCAGATCAGCCTTCAGCTGGACTCTTCGGATGAGGAACTTTTCTATGAGATAAAAAACGAGCTGTGCAGTGATGCTACATTAATTGAAGATGAAGACAGGCGTGACGGCGCTACGGTACTTGTGAACCTTTGCATCGAAAAAGGGTACAAAGGGAAAGATGAATTTTACAGAATGGTTCTGGAAATTGATGAGTATCTTGTTGCAAAGAATCTGTATAACCGGGTTAAGGGCGGATATTTTGACTCCGAAATGTTCATGAATATTGTTACTATAGCGCTTAGGCTTGATAGGGTTGAATGGACAAAGGAGTTTATAGACAGTAATTACAGAAAGCTTGCTCCTGATATTATGAATAATATCAGGAATTTTACATATGCCAGGCTTTATTTTAAGACCCGTGAGCTTGATAAGGCGCTGCATTATATATCAAGGGTTACTTATACAGATCTTCACATGAAAATAAACGCAAGAATAACATCAATTACGATCCATTATGAACTGGGAAATATTGAAGAAGTACTGATGCAGATAGAGAATTTCAGAAAATATATACAGAACGATAAGCTGCTAAGCGCGGGGCACAGAAAGATCTCATCAAACTTTGTCAAATTTACAAGTTCTATATGCAAGGCGCGTTACTCCGCCAGAGTGAATCTTGCTGAGCTTAAACGTAATATTGAAGAGTGCGAAATGGTAAATAACCGCCTATGGCTTATTAACAAAGTAACAGAGCTTATGCAAAGAAAACATTTCTGATATCGGATTTAATGGCTATTTAAAATACCAGTAGTTATTTGTGGTATCGGCATCGGGGATATACTGACTGCCAAGTTCTATTGATATGGGCTTGCCGCTGGTTTCCATTTCTATCCAAAGAGACTCGTCTTCTTCATTCTTCCAGACAGATGCGGTTCTGTAAGCCCGTTTGACGCTGCTATCCCTGAATTTTACGGTTAAAGCAACAGGAATCGGAAGATCACCTTCTTTAGATACCGCAATTTTCAGTATGTCATCTTTGTAGACCACCGAATCAATTGCGGCGTCCGGAAATCCCTGTTTAAAAAACCACGGTTCAAAAAACCAGCCCAGGTCATCATCTGTAATGTCTTCAAATGTAAAAAAGAAATCGTACGGTGTAGGATGTCTGCCGTTCCACCGTTTTATGTATTCCTGCAAGGCTTTTTTAAAAGCGGCATCACCAATAAAATCTCGCATTATGTTATACGCATTTGCGGGTCGGAAATAGGCGTGATTGCCGTACATTTCACCGCGAATCATATAACTCGGATACATCATTGGGAATTCATCAAACTGTCCTGCATAATCCAGGTAGCGTTTTACGTTTCTTGCCCTGAAATCTATTGTTTTATCAAGCTCATACTGGATATACTCCGAAAGCATTTGAGTCCATCCTTCATCCATCCATGCATATTTGCGTTCATTGATACCCATATAGAAAGGAAAGTATGTATGCATTACCTCATGCACCACCGTGTGAACAGTCCATATACGCTGCTCTCCCGTGTTCATATTCACCATCATTGGAGATTCCATTCCGCCCCTGCCATCAAACACAGTTATCCTGGGATAGGGAAATGTGATCCCCGGAAGATCTTTTGAGGCGAGTTCAACTGTTTTGGCCGCTATATCACATACTTCGTAAAAGGATAGTGAGACCGGCTTATACGCTGAGCTGATAAAAACCTTTTTCCCGCCGGCATCGGCAAGCCTGCCATCCCAAAGATAATCTGAAGCGGCTCCAAAAGTAAAATCGGGGATACCCTTTGCGGAGAAATGCCACGTGTTTGAACCGGATGTATTGTTTAACAACGGAATGCCTGATTTGATATCATTAGCGGTAATGATATTAACGGTACTGAATGAAGAATTAGCCTCGGCATACTTTGAAAGTACCTGCGGCGCAAACAACTCCTCCGGGTTTTGCAGCTCGCCGGCAGCCCAAATGAAGAAATCGCCAGGTACGGTGATCTTAACATCGTAATTATTGAAATCATTATAGAATTCAGCGCTGCCTGTATATTCAGTCATATCCCAGCCGTCAATATCATCGTATACGGCGATCTGCGGATACCAGTATGCGATAAAGAATACGTTTGAATCATACTGACCCATTCGTATCCCGCTCTCCCGGGGAACCTTGAATTCCCAGCTTACGTTAACAGTGACCTGCTTGCCCGGATTAACTTTGATATTTTTTATAACAAGGTTTGTGCCGGTATTTTCAAGAGAAGAATCAGAATTAGGATCAAAAGTCTTTTTACCAACAGAAAGTGACCTCAGGACTATCCCTGATTGGTCATCATCCGATTTGTAAGGGAAATCACGCATGGCATCGCGTTTGAAAATATTGGGATACATTCTGAGTACAAGTCTATCAAGTGTATCTGGGCTTGAGTTGTAATATATTATGCCTGCTGAACCGCTCAATAAGCCGGTTACCGGATCAAGCGAAGCGGTTATTTTATATTCCGAGTGGTTTTGCCAGTACTCTGCGCCGGGTTTGCCGTCAAGAGAGCGGGTACCATCTTCATACGCTGCCTGGTATTCCAGAGGTACATAAATTGACTGGGTGTAAATCCCTGTCTGCAGCACAATGAATAGAAATAGTATATTTCTTTTGCCGAACATTATCATAAGATATTTAATAACAAAATCATAAAAAAGGTTCTTTTTTAGTAAAAGAGTTAAGACCGGCGTTACTAACGTGAATAAAACCCAAATCCAACTCCAAGCGAAATTTCAAACGCTCCGGGATAATTTTCGCGCATGAATATTTTACGGAATTTTATATTCGGGTGGATTGATATATCATCGCTGAATCCGGTTGAGGCCCACAAACCAATTGCCAACTGAGCAAACAATCCTTTGCGTGTAAAGTCGGTGTAATACCCGCCGCCGGGTGATATCATAAATAATGAAGGCTGTGAAAAATTTCCGTTCATGGGAATATCAAAATTGTACGATAAATGCAAAGCGCTTGTGCGCTCACTGCGGAAAATGTATGTGTAATCAAGCTCAACCCTGCCAAATGGGAATTTTCCTGCGGAAAGCTCTTTTGAGAGCCCGAAGTACGCTTTTTTATCTTCAAGCACCAGCGTTGGACTTATTACCAAAATTGAACCCCAAATAAATGAATTTGTGAAATCACTTTTTGCTGAATGCTTTAATTTTAAAGCGTTCATTTCATGAAAACCGTTACTGCCTTGGGAAAATGCGGACTGAAATATTGCGAAAAGAGAAATTATGCCGATTAGTATTACTTTCATTACAACAAATATAATCATTTTGAAATACTTAAAATCTCCAACTAAACGGTAATAAATTTGTTTGTAATATAGATTGTAATCGCTATTTTTGAATATAAAATTGCAGGACTTTGTTAAAAATACTAATGGCAGCTTTTCGCTTGAGGGCAAACCTTTCAGGTTTGTAGGGGCTAATGTTTACGAGCTGGCTAATCTTGAAAGCAGCATAACTAAACAGATAATAGAAGATTCCGCAAAAGCCGGTTTTACCGCACTTAGGTTCTGGCTGTTTGAAAATAGACCCGTTGAAGAACAAATTAAAAAACTTAATGAGATCTGTGATGCGGTAAATCCATACGGATTGAAGCTGGTTATAGCGCTTGCTGATAAATGGGGTTATTTGCAGAATTACAAAATTGATGAAGCATGGTATCAAAGCGGCTATAGAAATGAATATCTGAAATATGTGACTGCTATAGCCCGGGAGTTTAATCATCGCGGTGAAATAATAATATGGGAACTTATTAATGAACCTGAAACCGACAACTTTAATGTTTTTTATGATTTCGCAAAAACCGTTTCAACTGAAATCAAAAAAGTAAACGAAAACCATTTGCTTTCAGTTGGTACAGTCGGCGGTGTTGGCGATAAGTTCGGCTCATATTTCTCGGTCTTTAACAAAAATAATTTCAGGAAGCTGTATTCAATTGACTCGCTTGACGCAGTTTCGCTGCATGATTATAGTTATGATTCAGGCGTATTTGAAAGGCTGGATATTCTTTACCGCTTTAAGGGTCAGCTCAGAAAGGCTGAACGGTTCTCTAAACTTGGCAGTACAATTGAAAAACCTTTTGCGGGGATAGATGGCTATTTCCTAAAAAAAGGTAAATTGATCAGATTTCCTTTAACCCTTCGGTGGCTATGGAACATCTATAATAATAGGGATACCGGGTTTGCAAAGAGTATTGGTAAGCCAGTTTATATTGGCGAAATCGGATTTAAGAATATTCCCGGCAGGGATAGAGTCAAGATCATGGATCTTGACATAAAGAAAAAGTTTGAATCCGGTGTGGACGGAATAATGCTTTGGTCTTTTGAAGCACAAGGATGGAACAAAGATGGCCACGATTACGGTTTTGGCTTGGGTGAAGGATTTGAGGAAGTTGTGAAGAAGTGGAATAATTTGTAACCTCACCCCCCAACCCCTCTCCTAAAAGGAGAGGGGGGAGAAACTCGAAAATCACGAACGATTGGCACTCCCTCTCCTTACAGGAGAGGGAGACGGAGGGTGAGGTTACTTTAGTTAACGACCTCAAACTTGACCACAAAAAACATTGAATAGAGCAAAACACTAATTTATTATAAATGAAAATACTTGAAACCGAAAGATTATTACTTAGAAACCAGCATCCTGAAGATGCAGATATTATTGGTAAAATGTTCAGCGATGCTGAAGTAATGCGTTTTATTGGAGACGGCAAAACTTATCCGCGTTCAATTGCCGAGCAATCAATAACTAAATGGAATGACTACGAACGGGAACATGGTTTTACCAGCTGGGCAATCATAAGGAAAGAAGATAATGCGTTCATCGGCAAATGCGGCTTCAACTACCTGCCTGATAACAGCGATATAGAATTATCATATATGCTTGATGAGCCATACTGGGGCCGCGGTTATGCTACTGAGATCGCAAAAGCTGCGCTGGAATATGGATTGAACAAACTTGGACTGAAGCGCGTTGTTGCAATTGTGTACCCGCAAAACTCACCCAGTATACGCGTAATAGAAAAAACAGGCATGAAGTACGAAAAGGAATATGATTACATGGGGATAAAGATGCTGATGTATGCTGTGAATGTATGATTTTCGACAAGGGGTTACAACCCCTTGTTCTTAACATTGAGCAGGAAATTGAAATTACATCCTACATTTCCAGGATCGTAAAGGAAGATAATCTAAAAATAACTGCATATAATATTTGTGCAGATCACATTCATCTTATATTATTTAGTGATGAATCCAATCGAGATAATATTGTCAGGAAGTTAAAAGGTAAATCAACCCAGTTGTATAAAGATAGCAGAAGTATTAAAGAGCAGTTCAGTCTTTGGGCACAAAAGTATAATTACACAATAATATTAACGGATGAACAACTGGCGAATGTTGTAGACTATATTAAGTGCAACAGGACTAAGCACAACCTCTCTGAAAATTCAGAATTGCAGAGTATTATTGACGAAATGATTACTTCATTTGATGCTTTGAATTAGAATTCAACCAGTTGTAATTGAAACCCCGCGCCGGTATTTTCCGTCAAAACCCATATGTCACAGCAGGCTCATACAGCCTGTTAAAATAATAAACAATATAAAATCACCGGAAAAATGCACAGATTAGTTAGAATTTCACTCTATTTCTATGCAGCGTTGCTGCTGTTTGTTTTTACACATCACGTACATTCGCAGGATAAAGTTCAGAAAATTGATGAACTTATGCAAAAATATAACTCTCTCAATCAGTTCAATGGCGCCGTTCTTGTAGCCGAAGATGGAAAAATAATCTTAAGCAAAGGTTACGGCATGCGGGATTTTGAGAACAAGGTGCCAAACAACAATCTAACAAAGTTCCGGCTTGCATCAGTTACAAAACAATTTACCGCAATGCTTATAATGCAGCTTGTTGAAAAAGGAAAAATTGACCTTAATGGCAAGTTAACCGATTACCTGCCTTATTACAGAAAAGATGTTGGTGATAAAATAACAATCAGCCAGATACTGAGTCATACTTCCGGACTTGCAAACTATACCGATAACCGCAAATTCATGACGGAAGAATCGGGAAATAAAGTTACACCTAAAGATTTTGTTCTTAAATACTGCAGCGAAGATCTGATCTTTGAGCCCGGCACAAAATGGGCGTACAGCAATTCCGGTTATTTTATACTGGGATTGATAATAGAAGAGATCACCGGAAAGTCTTATGAGGATAACCTGCAGGAAAATATACTTTCTCCCGTTGGAATGGTAAATTCCGGTTATGAACACAGCGATAAAACATACGAGAACATGTCGAAAGGTTATGTGACCTCATTTGGTGAGTATAAGCCTGCGAGATTCCTGGAAATGTCAATTCCTTATTCAGCGGGTTCTATGTATTCAACGGTTGAAGATATGTTCTTATGGGACCGGGCTTTGTATACAGATAAGCTTCTTGGCAATGAGCTGAAAGAAAAGATGTTCACGCCGGTTTTAAACAATTACGGATATGGCTGGCAGATAATAGAGCACGCTGTTGGTGAAAAAAAGCTAAAAGTAATAACACACAGCGGCGGCATATTCGGGTTTAATTCACTGGAAACAAGGCTGGTTGATGAAAATAAATTCATAATGGTGCTTAACAATTTTGAAGGCGGAAACCTGAACCAGCTTACTATTGGTATAGTAAATATCCTGTACGGGCTGGAACCGGCAAATCCGAAAAAAAGCGCTGCCGAAGAATTGAATAAGCTGATAGTTGAAAAGGGGATTGACGCCGCTATAACTGAATTCCAGAAGATCAAAGATAACAAAGAAGAATTTGTTACCCGTGAGCGCGAGATAAATCAGCTGGGTTATAACCTGTTAACGGATAAAAAAATACAGGAATCGATAAAAGTTTTCAGGCTTAATACGGAACTATATCCGGAATCATGGAATGTATATGACAGCTACGGCGAAGCATTGGCGGAGGCCGGTGATAAAGAAAATGCGATACTGAACTATAAGAAGTCCATTGAGCTAAATCCTGATAACGAAGGCGGAAAAATGATGCTGAAAAAACTGGAAGGGAAATGACCGGATCTCAGTAAAACCGTAAACTCATTTGCAGCAGTTTTGAATCATACAATATATTGACGTCAGGGGATAATATGCGGAGCATTTAAACGCTCCGCATTTTTTATTCTATAGAGAATAAAAAATGTATTTTTGTTATGAAAATTTTAATTGAAATTAGTGTTGATACCCTCACCCCTCAACGAGTCTTCGACTCGAAGAGTCGTGGACCTGACCCCTTTCCAAAGGGAGAGGGGAGAGAATATTTTGAAATTTTAGATCTTTGAAAGAGAATAGCTAATTGGAAATAAAGAAGATATCAAGCGGTGCAAAGTGGGAGGATGTCGTAGGATACTCACGGGCAATAAAGGCCGGTAACAGAGTAATGGTTACAGGTACCACTTCAGTGGATGAAAAAGGCGATATTGTTGGAGTTGGAAATGCATACGAGCAGACAAAATTTATTTTTCAAAAAATCGAAAAATATCTCAAAGAAGCAGGCAGTTCGCTTGAGAAGGTTGTTTGGAACAGGATGTTTGTAACGGATATAAGTAAGTGGGAAGAGATAGGCAGGGCTCACGCTGAGTTCTTTATAGATATAAGACCCTGCGCCACTATGGTTGAAGTAAAAGGTTTTATTCATCCTGATATGTTGGTGGAAATTGAAACAGAAGCAATTACGGAATAAACATCCCTGATAAAGAAAGACCGGCAATTTTTCGCCGGTCGGACATCTAAAATGGGGGATACTACAATATATTATACGAAAATTTTATAATTTTAGTTTCATTTATTTAACGTATGGCTATTAAAATTAATAGGATAAATCACGTTCAGCTCGCAATTCCCAAAGAGTCAGAATCAATTGCCAGGAAATTTTATACCGGTGTACTTGGGCTCACAGAGATTGAAAAGCCTGAGCCGCTTAAGGCAAGCGGCGGAGTTTGGTACAAAGCAGGTGATGCTGAGCTGCATCTTGGAGTTGAGGATAATTTTGTACCCGGAAAGAAATAAGCGCATTCCGCGTTTGTAGTTGAAGGTTTGAACAGGATAAAAGTGCAGCTTATACAAAATGATATTGAAATTAAGGAGGAGATACAGATCCCGGGAAGGAAACGTTTTTCTTTCTATGACCCGTTTGGCAACAGGATAGAGTTTATGGAGTTTGAGGGATAGTTTTAATGGTCATCCGATGACTTAACGTCATCGGATGACTGCCTGTCAAGCATTACCGTTTACCATTAACCCGTAGTATTCTTTGTTTTTCAGGTTTATCTTTACATTAAAGAAACAATTCCCGCCATCTGCGACCATAATAATATCAGTTTTCCATTTTTTGAGAATTTCTGATTCTGCCATACAAAAACAATTTACCCAGATTATTTTATCGCCGCCTTCAAGCTCACCGCCTACAAACTGCATATTATAATCATCAAACTTTCTGCCAAAAAAAGGATTCGCTGTTCCTGATGCTTCTTTTGTGAAACAGGCTTTCAGCACTTCTTCAGCAGTTTTTATATCATCCTCAGTCGGAGTATATTTTTTGTAGTTCCTCCCGAAAGCCCACTCCATTTTTTCACCTGCCGGTATTATGGTTTGGTTGGGCTTAAGTTCAAAGTTTGTTTGTTTATTGTCAGTATTCCCGGTTTTATTGTCTTTCTTCGGGTCAGTAACTACTGTTTTATTTTCTCCGGTTGAGCAAACAAACGAAAACAGAAAAAGAGATATCAGAATTATATTATGCATTGCCAGTTTTGTTTAGTTATCAATTTTACTAATTCCCAGAACGAATGTTTCAGGAAAACAATTCAGTGAAGTTTCCAAAAATAAAGGAAAACTACCGTATAAATTGGGTAAATTTTAATGAGTTTAATAATTCGATTTTTAGATATAAATTTGTATAATAAACATATAATAACTTATTAATAAATCAATATTTACAGATATAAATGAAAGAAAGATCACTGGCGATTTTAAAGCCTGACTGCCTGGAAAAAAAGGTACAGGGTAAGGTTATACAGCATATTGTTGATGCGGGATTTGATATTAAAGGAATGAGACTTATGCATCTCACGGAAGACTCCGCGAAGAAATTCTACGAAGTGCACAAAGAAAGACCATTCTACGGCGAACTTGTTGCCTATATGACCTCCGGTCCGGTAATACCTATTTGCATGGAAAAAGAGAATGCTGTCGCAGATTTCCGCAAGCTGATTGGCGCGACAAATCCGGCTAACGCAGAAGAAGGCACAATCCGCAAAATGTACGCTGATTCAATTGAGCGCAATATTGTTCATGGGTCTGATTCACCCGAGAACGCGAAAAATGAAATTGCGCATTTTTTTAACGATGCAGATTTAGTCTAGAAACACAAAACCTGTCAGGTTTTAAAAACCTGACAGGTTTATTTCATTTGTTTATTCACCCATCCCCAAAAGAGCATACCCTTTCTTAATAATTACCCCAAAAATTGTAAATATTACTATTGACTAATTAAAAACATTGCTTTATATTTGCAGGTAAATGATACTAATTGCCTAATAAAATAAAGCAAAATCTTAATATTACCTTAATAATTAAGGCAATTAAACTAACCATATGCATAATATAGACGAAACAGACCTGAAGATACTGGAATTCCTGCAGGATAATGCAAGGATGAAACGCAACGAAATTGCCGAAAAGATTGGACTTTCGCTGCCATCGGTGACTGACAGAATGAACAAGCTCGAGGAGCTTGAAGTCATTGAAACCTACAAAACAAAACTTAACCACAAAAAGCTTGGCAAGGATATTACCGCATTCATTTTTGTGACCAGCGAATCATCAACACATTACAAAGATTTCATTCATCACACGGTTTCATCCCCGGAAATACTTGAGTGCCATTCAATAACCGGTGACGGGTCTCATGTGCTGAAGATCCGCACTGAAAACACTTCTTCACTCGAAAAACTTCTGGCTAAGATACAATCATGGAAAGGCGTACGCTCAACGCGTACATCTATTGTGCTTTCATCACTTAAAGAAACTTTTACCATCGATCTAAAAAATTATCTGAAATGAAAAATACCAATAAGGCTGTAAACGCTGAGATTCTGAGAATAAACAAGCTGATAAAAGAATATAGCATTGAAGTTGTTGATATCAAATGCATTGATCTCACGGGCAGACTTCATCACATATCACTTCCCGTTTACCCTGAGATCATAACTACACTCATAAACGAAGGGGTCGGGTTCGACGGCTCAAGTTACGGTTTCAGAAAAGTTGAGAACAGCGATATGATACTTGTGCCTGACCTTGCAACTGCTGTTATTGATCCCTTCCGCGAAGCTAAAACACTCAGCTTCTACGCGAATATTTTCCTTACCGATGAAGAGCGCACACCGTTCGGGCAGGATGGTAGGCATATAGCCAGGATGGCTGAGGAGCTTGTGAAGAAATATACCGGTGGTGATGTATCGTGGTGGGGACCCGAGTTTGAATTTTACATTTTCAGCAAGGTTAAATATGATACAAGGACTTCTGCGTCATTTTATGAAGTAGAACATGCCGAGGAATTTTTTACCAACGCATATCATGCGGCAAATCCGTTTGATGTATATGATGACTTCCGCGATAAAGCCTGCAAACTGCTTAAAGATTTCGGCATTAAAGTAAAGTACCATCACCACGAAACTGGTGAGCGCGGACAGCAGGAAATTGAAACATATTTTGAGACCCTGCTTAAGACCGCCGATAATGTTGTGACGGTAAAGTATGCACTTTTTAATCTGGCGAGACAGAATAACATTCACATTACATTCATGCCAAAGCCTATGTTCAAACAGCCGGGCAGCGGAATGCATGTTCATACCTTCTTAACTAAGAACGGAAAGAACGCATTTTATAAAAAGGGTGAGTATGGCAACGTTAATGAGCTTGGCAGGTATTTCATAGGAGGATTGCTTAAAAACGGCAGGGTACTATCCGCATTCACTAACCCTTCCACTAATTCATACAAACGCCTTGTTCCCGGATTTGAAGCGCCCGTTGCGTTAACATACAGCAAAGGAAACCGCTCATCCGCTATTAGAATACCATCATATGTTTCAAATCCTGAGATGACAAGATTTGAATACAGGCCGCCGGATTCAACAGCTAACCCGTATCTTTGCTTTTCCGCCATTTTGATGGCGGGGATTGATGGTATTATAAATAAAATAGATCCCGTAAAGGAAGGTTATGGGCCTTTCGAGAAGAACATTATGGATCATGCACAGCATGAAAAAGTTGATTTCCTTCCGCGCAATCTTGAAGAATCATTAGACGCGCTTGAGCAGGACAGCGAATTTTTAAGGCGTGATAATGTATTCAGCGATGAGCTGATAAAACAATGGATAGAAAATAAACACAGGGAAATAAACTCTATCAACACCATGCCGCACCCGTTTGAATATAAAATGTATTTTACATTATAAATTAAGAGGAGAATAGAATAAATGGCAGCTAATCAGCAGGCTATAAAAAACGTTTTTGCAATGATAAAAAAGCATGACGTTAAAATGATAGATTTCCGTTTTACCGATATGCCCGGACAGTGGCAGCACTTCAGCATACCGGCAAGGAACCTTGATGAAAAAGTATTTACAGAGGGTCTCGGATTCGACGGTTCATCCATCAGGGGATGGCAGTCAATTAATGAATCAGATATGCTTATCTT
>JBHEKV010000120.1:0-5409 GCA_041859235.1 Ignavibacteria bacterium
TTGAAGAATTGACTGATCTTCTTCACCGCGCATACAAACGGCTTGCTGATATGGGGCTGAATTTTATTGCAACTTTTCAGAGTGTTGATTATACACGAAATTATTTTAAAAAAGGGGAGTGTTATGTTCTGGAATCAGAAGGCAAACTTGCCGGCACTGTGTTTTATTATACAACTATGTGGGATGATGCGCCGGAAATTTATAAACACAATGATTCCGTTTTAATCGGCAAGTTTGCCGTTGAGCCCGGACTGCAGAAACACGGGCTTGGTTCAAAGTTAATGGATTTTGTTGAATCACGTGCCCGGGCTAACAACAAAAAGCGCGTTGTGCTTGATACATCAGAAAAAGCTCTGCACCTGATTGATTACTATAATAAGCGCGGATATGAATATAAACATCACTGGCAGTGGCCGGATGTAAATTACAAAAGTGTTATATTAAGCAAAGAGCTTTGATGTTCAAAAGACTTCAAAAGTTTGTTTTATTCAGAATGATTTTCGATTATTTTCTGAACGAAACTTTCTAAGATGCATACAAGACTTTTGAAGTCTTATCGGTAATAATTTGCAAATCCATAATTCCAAAGCAGCCAAATGTACACACCAAAACATTTCGAAGAAAAGGACCGTGCGAAGCTTGTTGAATTCATGAAAGAATACAACTTTGCGGCATTGGTTAATTCCGCCAAAAAAAGATATTGGGCAACTCACTTGCCGTTTTTAGTTGAGGAAGATGACGGTGAAATTATTCTGAAAGCTCACATGGCTAAGGCTAATCCGCAGTGGGCAAATTTTAAACAGGATGAAGAGGTGCTGGTGATATTCCAGGAGCCTCATGCATATATTTCCCCCAAACTTTACGAAAACCCGGTGAGTGTACCTACATGGAACTACATCGCTGTTCATGCATACGGAGTTCCGGAAATTCTGCCCGGAATTGAAGAAAAAATTGCTCTGCTTGAGGAGTCGTTTGAAGCCTTTGAATCATCTTATAAGCAGCAATGGGATGTACTACCTGCGGACTACAAATCGGAACTTCTGGAAGGAATAGTGGCTTTCCGCATCAAAATCACTAATATCGAAGGAAAATTCAAACTTAGCCAAAACCGAACCGAGGGTGACCGTGAAAGAGTTATAGCCAGTCTTGCCAAAAATGAAGATAAAGCCAAAAAAGATATTGCGGGCTTCATGAAAAGGACAAAATAACCTTTGTAAATCGATTAATTACATAGTGTTATTTTTTTTACAGCCTAACGTCTTTAAGGTATTCCTACATTGCAATAATTAGTTTATTTTGCAGTAATTTAGAAAGAAAATCAATTTGCATTTAGGAAATTTTGTGGAGTACAATATGGCTAAGATGAATCAGCCAAAGACAGTTTTAGCATCAAGGAACAATTCCATCATTTCTGTAGCAGAGTCATTGTTAAACGACGCAGGAATAATATATTCGATCAGCAAAAATGGTGTGACAGAAATTCAGGTAACCGGAGATGAAAATATTCTTAATGCACGAAAGATCCTTATCGATCTTGAAGAGCTGGATTTTCATGATAATAAATAAGTAAATTATGAGCAATTAATTACAGCAAATTATGTTTCAGTTTAATAAATAAGTTTTTAATTTACCGCGGAGATAAACTCCGCTTTTTTTATGCCCTCTATTTTGTCTGAAATTTAATAATCCGAAAAATTACTTCAATGAAAAAAATTCTCATTTTAGGCGGCACGGGATTTGCAGGCAGGATCCTCACAGAAAACCTCATAAAGCTTGATATTATGCCTGTACTGTTTAACCGCGGTAAACGCTCACCCGGAATTTTCCCGGAACTTCGCCATATAACCGGCGATAGGCTGGTACACGACGATGTTAAACAGATTGCGGGAGAGAACTGGGATATTGTAATTGATTTCAGCTGCATGTATCCTGTGAACCTTGATGAAATTACAGAAATGCTTAATGGCAAAGTTGGCAGGTACATCTTCATTTCAACCGCAAGTGTTTATCCAATGAACGATCCTGCATTCTGGAAAGAGCCTGTTAAAGAAGATGCAGCGACATTGCCCTGTTCACACGAGCAGAAAGTTGACCCCGATGTTGGAGCAACTTATGGCGAAAAAAAAGCTGAGTGTGAAAGGATCTTATTAAACAAAGATTGGCTTGATGCTGTGATCTTCCGCCCTGGTTTAATTTACGGAAGGTACGATTATACAGACAGGTTCTACTACTGGCTTTACAGAGTATATAATAACAGCAAAATACTGCTGCCCGATGGCGGTAAGGAAAGTTTTACTGCTACTTTTAGCGAAGATTTTGCTGAGCTTATCCGTGCAGCAATTGATGTACCCGTGCATACCAAGATATACAACGCAACAACTCACCACCCTGTGACATTAAGGCAGTATATCAATGATGCTTCTGTTCTGCTGGGCAAATCGCCTGATCTTGTTAGTGTTACCCCGGAATTTATTGAAGAAAATAAAATTCAGCCATGGGCAGATCTGCCGGCCTGGGTTGGCGCTATGAACCTGTGTATTGATAATTCCAAAGCTGCCGCTGATTTTCCGGTATTTTTCCACACATTCAGCGAAAGCCTGAAAAGATGCATTGATTATTATTCATCACTTGGCTGGAAAGCTCCCGTAGCGGGTTTAAGTGTTGAACGTGAAATGGAATTGATAGAAAAGGCTTTAGTATAGCTAAAAAAGCTGTCATAAGACTTCAAAAGTCTTGATAGGTCTTTTCAAATCAGGTTCTTCTAATTGGCTAAACTAATCTATTCGAGATTATAAGACTTTTGAAGTCTTAAACTAAGCTCCGTTGGAGCGTAATGTTTATAATAGCATGAAAATATAAAGATGAAGAGCTCCATAGGAGCGAAATGTGATTCTTTTGCATAGACTCCCCTTAAGGAGTCTTTTTTATTTTCCGGTTTTGAAGAAATTAATGTAATTTGCGGGTCTTTTTCTTTTAATCCTTGACATTTCATTTTTCATCCATTAACTTTGCAGTACAAAGTACTTTTTAGCAGAAATCAAAAAGCACAAGTTATGGAGCAGAACACACCAGGGAAAAGTGAAATGGATTCAAACCGGCAGCATTTAAAGAACCTGACAGAGATACGCAGCTTAATGGAGCGATCATCGAGTTTTATTTCGCTCAGCGGACTCTCGGGTATAAGTGCGGGAATAATAGGGCTGATTGCCGCTTATATACTGCATATAAAACTATTCAGGTTTATGGATTATTCCAAAAGCCCGATGATATCAGCCCAAATGAGGGAGGAGTTCATTCTGTTCGGTATAACCGTATCTGCTGCGGTGCTGATAATAACTTTCCTTGCGGCAATCTTCTTTACAGCACGAAAAGCCAAAAAGAATGGGTATCCTGTTTGGGATGGTTCAGCAAAACGGCTTGTGGTGAATCTCTTCATTCCCCTTGTTACCGGCGGAGTGTTTTGCCTTATCCTCATTTACCAGTATTTTGATTGGCTCGTGCTTCCATCAATGCTCGTCTTCTATGGGCTTGCTTTGCTGAATGCAGGGAAGTTCACTTTAAGTGAAATTAAATGGCTTGGTGTTTCTGAAATTGCCCTTGGCTTAGCTTCAATGCTGTTTTTGAATGATGCTATATATTTCTGGGGCGCCGGATTTGGTTTGCTCAATATCATTTACGGACTGGTAATGTATTATAAATATGAAAAAAATAATTGAAATATACCTCGGCTAACGGAACAAATTGAAGGATATACTCGTAAATATAAATAAGCTGTTTGAAAGCAAGGTAAGGCTTGGAATAATGTCAATGCTGATGGTTAATGATTCAGTTGATTTTAATTCACTAAAGGCCCACCTGGATGTTACCGACGGAAACCTTGCAAGCCACATCGCATCGCTTGAAAAAGCAAAGTATATAAAGGTCAATAAATCGTTCATAGGCAAAAAACCGAATACAACATATTCAGTCTCAGCAACGGGAAGGAGATCATTTAACGAACATTTAGACGCATTGGAAAGGTTAATAAACAGCAGCGTAAAATAAAAAGTACTGCTGAAAATCACATTATGGAAACGACCATCAATCACGGAGGACATTCAAATGTATAAGCCAAGATTTCTTATCACTATTGCACTTCTTGTCATCTACAATTTTTTCTTCTGGTCAGAAAAACTTGGCGCGAATCTTTTTATATTCTTCACACTTGGAATAATTGCGATGCTTTTTATGAATGAAGAGAATATAAAGAACAAAAATGTAATCGTTTCAATGCTTGCTGCACTTTACTCATCTGCAATGGTTGTATTTGTAAATTCAGGCTACTCAAAATTTGCCTCTTTTGTTTGTTTTATGATCTTTACAGGTTACATTCACCAGCCGCAGTTACAGACTATTTATAGCGCAGTACTAACAACATTTTCAAGCTTTGTAATTTTCCCTTACAATATATACATAGAGCTTAAATACTTCGCTTCAAAATTCAGGGCTTTTAAATTGGTCCTGAAATTCGCCAAATTGGCATTTATTCCCGTAATTTTCTTTGTGATATTTTACGCCATATATGCTTATTCAAATCCTGTGTTCAATTCATACTCGGTGACGTTTTGGGATTCAATTGGCAAATACCTGTATGATATTTTCATAAACTACCCGATACTGAGATTTTTCTATATCCTTCTCGGACTCATGTTGATTACAGCATTTATATATAACAATAAAATACGGGTATTCACTGAGCTTGATAACTCGTTCCATGAAACATTACAGCGTGATAAATTATTCAAGGTGCATTCACGCACAAGACCCGTTCCCAAAACACATTTGATGTATACAATGTTTTCATACCGGTTTAAGCCCAATTCGCTTAAGCTTGAAACTAAAATGGGTATTGTGCTGCTGGTTATGATGAATGCATTGCTGGTATTGTTAAATGTAATTGATATTCAGGTTACATGGCTTGGATTTGACGCCTCAAACATTGAGAATCTGGCATACTATGTGCACGAAGGCACATATTATCTCATATTCAGTATACTTCTCTCGATGGCGATACTGCTTGTAATTTTCCGCGGTTCGCAAAACTACCTTGCCTCAAACAAAACTTTAAAGCTGTTGGCATATACATGGATAGTGCAGAACGCTTTTATGGCAATTTCCGTATCACTCAGAAATATATATTACATTGAGCATTACTTTGCTCTTTCATACAAACGTATTGGTGTGATGATATTTTTAATTTTAACTCTCACGGGACTTGTTACAATGCTTCTGAAAATTCATCAAAAAAGAACGACTTTCTGGCTATTCAAAATAAACAGTATGGCGGCAGTTATTATGCTTCTAATTATGAGCTCCTTCAGTTGGGATATTACAATTGCGGAGTTCAATCTTAAGAATCCGGAAAAAGAA
>JBHEKV010000244.1:0-2802 GCA_041859235.1 Ignavibacteria bacterium
TTAATAGCCTGCGGTACTGAGCTTAAAAATATGGCACTTAAAGCCGATGTTTTAATGAAATTTCTGCGTGTTATCTTTGACATAAATTATTCAGTTTTCATCTTAAAATGGTGCATCCTGCGGAGCGTAATATGAAGGCTCTGCATCCCTTGCCCTATTGGTGAACATAGCGTAATTATGAATAAACGTCAGTTTGGCTTCACCAATCGGACCGTTACGCTGCTTGCCTACAATTACTTCGGCGAGACCCTGTACTTCGTGGAATTTTGGGTCATCCTTGCTGATATATACTTCGGGTCTATTTATGAATATAACAACGTCAGCATCCTGCTCAATAGCGCCTGATTCCCTTAGATCCGATAGCTGCGGCCGTTTTTCCTTGCCGGCACGCTCTTCCACCTTACGGCTTAACTGGGATAACGCCACTACGGGGATATCAAGTTCCTTTGCAAGCTGCTTTAAACCCCTTGTAATGTACGCAATTTCGAGATGCCTATCCAGGTTACCTTTGTTCGAAACTTCCATAAGCTGGAGGTAATCGACCATTATCATATCAATGTTCTGCAATGCCTTCATTCTGCGCGCTTTGGAGCGCAATTCAAGCAAACTAAGCGGCGAAGAGTCATCAATCACCACATTTATTTTACTGCTCATAAGGCGTGGAGTCTGTTTGGCAATTTTCGCCCAGTCTGATTCAGGCAATCTGCCGGTTTTTAATTTTGCAATATCAACCTTTGATTCCAAACAAATGAACCTCAAAGCAAGCTCGCGGTTACTCATTTCAATTGAAAATATGCCGATATTCTTGCCATGCTCAACTGCCGCATTCCTTGCGAAATTTAGTGCCAGAGCTGTTTTTCCGTGCGAGGGTCTGCCTGCGATAATAATTAACTCTGATTTCTGGAAGCCGCCGGTTAATGCGTCAAGCTCATCGTAACCGCTTGGCACACCAAATACGGTCGCGCCTTTTTCATGGCGCTCGTGAATGGACTCAACATACTCCATAGTATCACGAACTTCATCTTTAATATGCGTGTAATTTTTCTTCTGAAGGTAGTTTGTGACTTCTAAAATTTCCTGTTGCGCTTTATCAAGCAGACTCTCGGTGTTCATTGTAGGGTCGTAACACTGCTCGTTTAGCGAATAAGTAAGCAGTATCATATCACGTTTTATCCAGTTTTCAAGTACCTTGTTAGCTGAAAACACAATGCTTTCCTGCGAAGAGAATGCAGTTGAAAGCTCTGCCAGGTAATATGAGCCTCCAATGGCATCAAACTCACCCCTTGATTTAAGCTCTTCTGAAAGAGTAATTATATCAACCGGTTCATTTCTGTCTCTAAGATCGCTTATCGCCCTGAAAATAAGTCCGTTTGCATTGACATAAAAATGTTTGGGTTTTAAGATAGTCGTAACCGCGTCAATCAATGCATTATCAATTATCATACCGCCAAGGATGTTCATTTCAAGCTCACGGCTGTGGGGCGGAATCTTCCCGCCGTACAGAACCTCATCCGGGATATTCGTAATTTCTGTGATATTATTTTTACTTTTTCTTGCCAATTGTATTGCTGAACCTTCTATTAAATATTTTTCTGTGATTCAAGTTTCTTACCTGTCATTTCTTCGTAAAGGGTTCTGAACTGCTGCATATCTTCCCAGGTCGGGCGTTTCCAGTTGGGGTTACGCAATAATGCCGCAGGGTGGAAAGTTATCATAAGCTTCCAGCCTTTATAATCGTGTACCTTGCCCCGTAATTTATTCAAAGGTTCCTTAGTTTTCAAGAGAGTTTCCGAGGCTACTTTTCCAAGTAAAAGCAAAAGCTTGGGATTTATCAATTTAAGCTGTTTATCAAGATACGGGCGGCATAATTCAGCTTCATCCGGAGCGGGATTCCGGTTACCCGGCGGGCGGCATTTTAGAATATTTAAAATAAATACATCTTCACGTTTAAAGCCTGTAGCTTCAAGTATTTTATTTAACAATTGACCTGCCCTGCCAACGAACGGCTCGCCCTGCGCATCCTCATCAGCTCCCGGGGCTTCGCCTATTACTACTACATCAGCGTTTTGATTGCCTACTCCGAATACAAAATTTGTTCTAAGCTTACTTAAACCGCATTTTGTGCATGTGTTTATTTTCGCGTTAAGCTCATCCAGCGTTTCGGCAAATTCCCATTCCTCACGTTTAATGTTTTCGTTACCGAATATATCAATTTCTGCAACTGCACTTTTATCATTAGCAGCAGCAGATTTAATCCGCTTTTTTACTTCCTTTGGTTTAGGAGTCTCATTTTCAATTGAAAGAATATTGTTCTTTGCAGTTTCGGGAACATCTTTATCAATATATATACTTCCTTTGTAGAACCTCTCAAAATTCTTTATGATATTTTCAGTATCAGCAATAAGTGTTTTTATCTTATCAGAGCTCAATTGTTACAGTGTTATAATTTTATCAAGTATCCTGCCTGCAGCATCAAATTTCGGCATTTTGGGGTATTCAGTTTGATTACATTTACTATCAATTATTGTTATTACATTTGTATCTGTTCTAAATCCCGCACCTTCAATTTTTGGATTATTTACAACTATCATATCAAGATTCTTACGCTTTATTTTATCCAAAGCATATTCAATTTCATTTTCTGTTTCAAGCGCGAATCCTACCAGTTTATAATTTGATTTATTTTTACCAAGGAATTCAAGTATATCAACTGTCTTTTCAGTTTCAATTGTCATATTACCGGCAGATTTTTTGATCTTTCCCTGCACAATTGATTTAGGTTTATAATCAGCAACGGCGGCT
>JBHEKV010000137.1:0-10814 GCA_041859235.1 Ignavibacteria bacterium
GCATCTGTTGTTCCGTCAAAATACATGCCCGATACTGTTCTTTCAATCGTATTCCCGTCTATAAAGATATTTTCATGCCTACCGCCAATACTGGTAGCGCTTGTCAGCGCTCCAGCAGAAGTATAATTGGCAGTGTATATACCTGCTGAAACGGATGTTACGTTATTTAATGCCATTACAATACGGCAATTTTTAATTGTGATGTTTTTGCAGCCGTCTGATGCCGATGCGCGGCATAACATAAATCCATACTCAACCTTACCAAGTGTCACCACGCCTGAAAAGAGATCTTCCATGTCAATACCATCAAATGTAACATAATCTGTGCCGTTCAGCTTTATAAACGCATCACCGTTGCTTCCAAATGAAGAAATTGTTATTGTACCAAGTCCCGCTGCAGTTGTCTGCAGTTTCGGGTTTGCGCCCGCTCCTGATTTCTGAAAAATTACGGGGTTTGAGGCATTTGGCTGGTTGATGAGAGTATTAATAGTATAGTTTGCAGCCGACATTACCTCAACATGACCTGCAGCAATGTTAAAAGTAACGCCGCCTGCGCCCACGCCGCTTGCATTCAGTGCGGTGATAGCCGCCGATATTGTCGCGTAATCACCAGGAATTGTTTTGGTTCCGCTGATTTGAGAAAAAGATGCCTGTGACATTATTGCAACCACAGCAATGATTGCAAAAAGAGAGAATAGCTTTTTCATATAGTTAAGTTGATTAAATTAAAAATCCTTATTACAGTACATACAGCAAGGAGAATTTCCCGGCGCATGCGAAAACTTTAAATATAGATGAAAAATTAGTTAAATTGATGTTACCCCACACGCTATTTACTAAACAAACTCTTTATTTTCAAGGGTTTTCATGCCAATTTGCAAAAATACCAGCTAGCAGTTATGATTTTTGCATTGACTTATGGTTTTGGTTTAAAAGATATGAACTAACTTTATATATTTATATTATTTAATTTTTTCGC
The DNA here is from genome assembly GCA_041859235.1 of Ignavibacteria bacterium. Classification (GTDB taxonomy): domain Bacteria; phylum Bacteroidota; class Ignavibacteria; order Tepidaquicellales; family OLB5; genus OLB5. The sequence continues at coordinate 980 of JBHEKV010000137.1, forward strand.
TTTTTTCTGATTTGTAGGAAAATAGGAAGTAGCCAATAATGTGTGCATTACGAATTCACGGTATTAGGGATATAAGTCATATAATTTCAATAAGGATATGCAGGCGTTTTTATGTAACATTTGTTATGATTATGCGGCTTTATCAAAAAAGGGCTGCCTGAAAATGGCAGCCCTATCATAATTTATCAATACAAACGTGAAATACCGTTACTTTACCAGGATAAGTTTCATTGTTTTGGTATAAGTCTCCCCGCCCGGCCCTGATGCCAGGATTCTGTAGAAGTAGACTCCAGATGAGAGGTTTGATCCGTTAAAATCCGCTGTATGATAACCTGATTGAACATTTCCGTTAATCAGTACAGATACTTCTTTTCCTGTCAGATCATATACACTAAGGTTTACTTTCGCGTCAAATGGAAGCTGGTAATCTATTTTCGAAACCGGGTTTGAAGGGTTTGGATAGTTCTGTGAGATAGCAAAACTTAGAGGCTTCCCGATAAAGGCCTCAGTTGAATTCTCAGGGTAAAAATACTCAAAATTACCGTTTAGGTCTATCTGCTTCAGCCTGAACCGGTAAGTGCCGTCTGTTAATTTTTTTGCTGTGTAATTGTAATCTATCTCTGAATTTGAATTTAAATTTCCATTCACAAAAGCTGAATTTTCCCATGGTGAAAATGAACCGGTGCTTTCTTCTTTCCTGCAAAATTCAATTTGAAATCCTTTATTATTTATTTCCATCGCTGTAGACCAGTTCAATATTACATCTCGGTTAACAGTGTTACAGGTGAAAGAAGCTATTGTAACAGGAAGCGGATTGCCGGTAGAGGCGCCGATTGAAAATATGTTCCCATTCCCGTTATTTCCCCCTATATCGGTTATACTCATACCCTGTCTGTTCACTTCAGGTTTGGAAGGCGACCCGGTACCGCTTGAAAATGTCCCGCCAGCCTTTACACTGTTGTTTACAATTGTAAGTCCGTTTACATCGTTTATACCTTCAAGTCCCTCAGAGCTGATCTTGATGGAGAGTGTTCTTGAGCCAAGGCTCCAGCTTCCGCTTTGAGTAATATGCCAGGACATATTACTTCTTTTATCGATGGTATATATTCCGTCATTAAATGGCGTTATCGAAGTTGAACCAGGCAGATCAGTATGCTTAACCGTCAGCATTCCGCCGTTTGTTATTGTCGAATTTGAGAAAGACAGGTATATACCCCTGTCATATGTTCCTGCTCCCATCGGGAAAGCGTAAGTGATCGTTGTCGGCAATCCGGACTTGCCGAACCATCTGCTGAATGTACCCGTTCCCGTTAGATAACCTGAGTGATAGTTGAGTGTTCCGGGTTCCGTAGAACCAGAGCCCAGTTCAATATCGTTGCCTTTCATTTCAATATTTCCACCCAGCATTTTCAGGGTGTTTGCAGTTCCTCTTGAGATTTTTATGTTAGAAGCGCCGCCTTTTTCAGATAAGGAAATTCCTGACTGATTCAGAACAGTCAGGCTGTTCAGTTCGAGAACTATGTCGTTCAGCTCAATAACCTGTATATCTTCACCTGTCATAACCAGTTCAACAAGGCTTGCGAATCCGCTTGTGAGCGATGCTGAAGAGCTGAGTTTAAAATTCCCGCCTATCTGCAGTCTGAATTTCTCAGTGCCGTTGATATTCAGTTTGGTATTGATCAGTACAAAGTCTCTTTTGATCAGCAGGTCCGGTGAATTGATACTGAAATTATATGTATGACCGCCGCCTGAGTTCAGCATAAGGTTTTCGTAAGTTGATTCTGCCGGAATGCCTGACAGGGACGCATTGAACAAAACTTCCAGGTATGAACCGGGATAGAGATTCCCTAATATCGGTAAGTTGCTTGTTGCCTGGCTGATAACCAGTTTTGAGCCCTTTCTGATATCTGTTACAGCGTTCAGCTGCGCGCTGTTTATGGTCTTAAGTACAGTAGATGTGACCCCGTTCACGATAATTACTTTTGAGTTTGTTCCGCTTACTGTCCAGTATTCGCTGAAACTGACAACAGAACCGGTGCTTATTACGAAATTCTGATAATCATCAGTGAAATTGGATGGAGTTTCTCCATTACCTTCCGGAATTGATGACCAGCTGCCGGTTGAATTTAAGTTTCCTGCACCCTTGTAATAGTAGTATGAAACCTTTCCGAATGATGTTACATCTATGTTATCTATGGCAAATCCGGGGAAGCTTCCAGATCCTGTTATTTCCCTTGATGACCATCTTATCTGCACTACATTACGGTTATCGCACTCCTCCGGAAGTTCAACCGAGAAAACTTTACTGTTCTGCCCGCTTGTTGTTGTTCCTGTTTGGGTTGTTGTGTTATTTATATATACCCTTGAGTTAAGTGATTTGAAATCACCTGTAGTTCCAATCCTGTATTGAAGTTCAACCCCGTTTATCCTGGTGTTTGTTGAGGTACTATAGGGATTTCTGATCGTCATGATCTCGTATTCCACAACAACATTTGTGTTACCGGTTGTCTTCAGAGAAAGAACGAGAGCATAATCTCCGTCAGAAGAATTTAAGTAACCAAGCTTTCCGCTGTAGTTATATATCCCCTTGGAAGTGCTGGAAGCGTATCCTCGGGAAGTGAGAGTAGTGTTCGATGAGGGAGCGCTTAAATCAAAATTTGTTCCTGAAAGTGAAGAGATTTTCCATCCCTGCCACCCTGAAGGATATGTTGAAGAACTATGACTTAACCCTGAAAAATCTGTCGAATATGGTACTTGCTGCGCAGTTGGATTGGATTGAGAATGAAGTAGTGAAGGCGATAAGAATATTGTAAAAATAAGTGAAAATAGTGCAATAAGTGTTTTGTTCATTTAGTAAGTTTAATTAAAGATTAATAATAAAAAATTTTCTGTTTCTTTAGTTTCCCTACTAAATTGATGACATACAAAAATAACTGGCTAATAGCAACTAATTCAATAATGCGAAGTATGAGTTCTGAAAATACACGGCAAACTGATTGTATGATACTTTTACGGGTGCAGAATTTGTGAAATTTCGTTAGGGATCCCGAGTAGTAGAAATGAAGGTAAAAGTAAATTATGTATTTACAGCAATATAGGATTTACTAAGAAATAAGAATTTCTCCTTTATGATTCTGCTCCTATTAAAGTACTCCCTGAATTCGTGAAGGTTCAATAGTGAGTTCTCTTCAAGCAGCTTTTGCGCTTGTGTTCTGTTCTCGCATTTTTTGAACCATCCCATATTGAATTTTTGCAGCAAAAAGAGTTTTAAGGCTCGTGGAAAAAATTGAAAACAAGGAAACAAAAAATGCGGTTCAAACGGGAAGTAGTAATTTGGCGTCTGCACAAATGATCTCCTTCCTACTCTTCTTATCTCATTAGCCATTTTCTGCCTATCCCGGCTTTTAGGAATGTGTTCAATAACCGAGTTGGAAAATACTACGTCAAAACTCTTATCAGCGAACTCGGAAAGATCCGTTACGTCGCCTTTAACAAATCTTAGATTTCCATTTTGCGAATACTTAGGTTCATTCAGATTCAATATTGTAATATCAAGATCAGGGTTATCTTTTGCACCCATTTGCACCCAGAAGTCCTCAGTTCCGCCTGCATCCAGAATTGTTACAGGCAGCGGAATATCCGCAATGAATTCCCTGAAATGTCTGAATCTTTTTCTTCGGAATCTGTTTGCAAGGGAATTGGCATCAGTATTATCAAGCAGTCTTTTGAACACAACTTATTTAATAACTACCATTTTCTTAATATCACTGAATGAACCGGATGATAGCCTGTAAAAATATACTCCGCTGGAATAGTTTGAGGCATTCCAGCTTACCATATACTTGCCTGGCCGCAAAGCTGAATTTACAAGTACGGCAACTTTTCTACCGGTTATATCATAAATAACAAGCTCTGTTTTGGAGTTTTCTCCATGGGGAATATCAAAATTGATATTTGTAACAGGATTAAACGGATTAGGATAATTATTGTACAACGCATAATTATCAGGAATTAAAGTACTTATGGGCTCAATGCCAATTATCTGCGTTGTGAATCGCCAGGTAACTGACCATGGCCCAAAGCCGCCAACATTAAACCCTCTTACTCGCCAGTAATATACAGAACTGCCATTTAGCAATCCGGCAGGCATAGTGAATTGTGATGGTACAATTGTAGTATCAAGCAAAGTAGTGTTGAATAACGAATCGGATGAAACCAGCAGTTTATAACCAGCGGTACCAAACACGTCGTTCCAGTCCAGTGTTAAGTTAAGTGGCTGATTAATTGATCCGTTTGGTGGTGCAAGTAATGTAGGTGCGGCAACAGGAGGAGAAGTAACAGTACGGAAACGCCATACCTGTGAATATGGTCCCGTGCCCGCATTATTTGTTGCGTTAACACGCCAATAATATGTTGTATTATTGTTAAGTATTCCGCCGGGTACGTTATACTGTGAAAATGTTAAACCTCCCGCATTGATCAAATTTGGAATTGTGAATGTAGAATCAGTTGAAAGTTGCACTCTGAATGAAGCAGCGTATTGCACACTGTCCCAGTCCAATGTAGGTGTTGTAGATACATCAGCTGCGCCGTTGGGCGGGTCAACAAGCACCGGGGCAACAGGAGGAATAAGTAAGGTCATGAACCTGAATGGATCAGCCCAGGGACCAGTGCCTATAGGATTTGTTGTCCTAACACGCCAGAAATATGTTTGTACATTTGTAAGCAAACCTGCTCTGACCGGAACCAGTGATATATTAAACCCTGAAGTATCCCAAAGGACTGAAGCAAAGGTTGAATCCTGGGAAAGCTGCACCTGGTATGAAGTTGCGGAAATATCTTCAACCCAGTCCAGCAGGGGAGTGAGACTTACACCTGTTGCAAAGTTAACAGGACTCAGCAGCGTGGGGGCTGCGGGCATGCCCAGCAGTGTTGTGAAATTACTTACCGCTGACCACGGACCAGTACCCGCAATATTAGTGGCGTTCACACGCCAGTAATACCGCAAATTATTCTGCAGCGGGGGTGTTACAAGATTAAAGAATGATTGTGTTATGCCTGAATAAAACACCCACGGATTTGAAAATGATGTGTCAAGCGCCGCCTGAAGAGTGTATGAATCAGCCGGTGAAGTGCTGTCCCAGTCAAAGAACGGGGTCAGAGAAATATTTGACGCTCCATTAACAGGAGTTATCAGGCCAGGTGCGTTTGGCAATGCTACGATCGTTCTGAAATTAAAGCTGTTTGACCACGGGCCCGTACCGCCTTCACTTTGACCGCGTACGCGCCAAAAATAACGAGTATTATTCAGAAGGCTGCCTGCGGGAATATTCATGCTGCTTAATATTATCTGAGATGAGTCAACATTTGGTGAAGCGTACGATGTATCTTCATCTATCTGAACCTGGTATGTTTTTGCAGTAGGTATTGAGTCCCAATCAAGAAGTGCATTTAAGCTTACATTTACTGCTCCGTTAACCGGAGCGGTTAATAATGGAGCAGTTGGGATCTGGAAACCTCCGTTAACAGTAAAAATAATATTTCCAGCTGAGCCTGCAATAAAGCCTGTTTGTATATTTACAAATGATACACCGTTCCAGTCCTGCCCGGCTAAGGGACTCACTTGTGATACCCAATTCGTTCCGCCATTGGTAGTGCGAATGATAAAATTACCATTTGCGCTGCCTGTTCCGGTATTGGCATTCAGAAAACTGAAATTTGTGATCCTTCCTGTGATACCTGAAGTTAGTACGCTCCAGCTTGTGCCGCCATCAGTTGATTTGATGAGTTTTCCGCTTTCGCCTCCGGCATAAATCACATTTATATTAATCACACTTAATGCAAACAGGTGATCAGTAACTCCCGTTGTCAATGCTGCCCAATTTGCGCCGCCATCCGTGGTCTTAAGTATTGTACCGCCATATCCGGATACAAATCCTGTCAATGCATCTGCAAATTTAATATTGTTCAGGTTTTGTGTTGTACCGGATGTAAGCGCTACCCAAGACGAGCCGCCATTTGTCGTTTTATCAAGTGCGCCAACACCCGAACATGTATATCCTGTATTGGCGTCAATAAAATAGATTCCCCTGTGCAGCCTTACTGGTCCACCCGGGTCAACCCATGATGTACCGCCGTTCGTGGTTTTGTAAAAAACCGCGTCGCCGCTGATGTAGCCCGTTGTAGCATTAAGCATGTATATCCCGTAGAGGTTATCCGCAGGAACGGTCTGAGCCAACCAGTTCGCGCCGCCGTTCGTGGTTTTTCTTATGGTACCTGATAGCCCGATGGCAAAACCGGTGCTGGCATCAACCATGAATATGTTTGTTAACGGATTTGATGTGCCGCTGCTCTGCGGGAACCACTGAGAATCAGCGCCCCCTGAAAAAATTAACAACGATATTATCAGAAATAAATATTTCAATTATTTTAAAATGGCTAATTTCTGGATAGATGTTTCCGTTTTTCCGCTTCCTTCAAGTATCAACTTATACAAATATATGCCATTTGCCATTGTTTCGCCATCGCCATCTTTGCCATCCCAGTATACCTGGTTAAAACCAACTCTCGCCTGTCCTCTGACGTCCCTTACCAGCCTTCCGGCAACAGTATATATCTTTATGAGGCATGATTGCGGTGCTTCAGATGCAAACAGATCAAATGTAAAATAGGTATCTCCCTGCATAGGATTTGGGTAATTAAATAAATTCCGAACCGCAAAATCATAGCTGATGTATACGCTGTTTATCAGGGTATCTCTGTTGCCGTCTTTATCAGTCCCGTAATACTGAAGCAGGTGAGAGCCTGCTGAAAGTTCGGGTTTATACAATACACTGGTTTTTAGATTTCCGTCATTAACAGGTGTAAAAGTAATTTCAGGATTCTGCTCTCCCGCATTAAAATAATTTATCCTTCTTCCATCAAGCTTAACGTAAATTCCCGTTGTATCAGCAATGCTGTATTCCAGTTTGCTTTCATCAAAGAATCTGAAAAGTATTTCAGGTTTGGCTGGGATGAGATCTCCATCCAGTATTTTTATTCCGTCATATGTTACATCAATTGCGGGACCTGTTGAATCACCGTAAATAATTACATCCGTAAATGCAAAATTATTGAATGGATAATAATCATTCTGGTTATTCAGCATCGATACTTCAAAATTAATATCCAGAGTATCAATTGTTGATTGCGGATTCTTTAATCCTTGTGTATTGAATGTTACTTCTGATGAATAACTGCTGTCAGGCATGAGGGGAATGTAAACAGTATCCTGTTTTAAAGTAACTAGACCGTTATAGGCATTGGCTGTCCATTTGTAAACAATGGTTCCGGCGGGTACAAATCCTATGTTATGATTCCTTACGCTTACAGTTACTTGCGCACCTTCGTCAACAACTGAATCACTGCGGATAAATGAATAATTATCGGGGATAATTTCTGCGGGAGGAGTGTATTTAAAATACAGGGAACGGAATTCAGGTGATTCAAGACCTGAAAGAGTATCAATTTCTATATTTGCTTTCAATTTCAGATCAGGGTAGGAAAAACTATTTACAGTATCAAGATTTGAAAATACGTATGAACTGAGATCATTATACAACGGTACAGGATTACCGAAGATGTCGATTCCGGTTACATCAAAGTTTACTGATGAACCGCCGGGCAGGGTCCTGTTCCAAGAAAAATATTTCCATCTGTGCGCCGGCCCAACAGAAAAATCTATGGTTCCCAGGGTATTCAAAAAAGTTGAATTTACATTCGCATATGAAGGGCAGTAACCGCCCGGGCATGAAGGTGCAGGTCTGTGAAATTCTTCTGCTCCTGAAATTGGAGGAGAATTAAGAACGCCAATAAAAGCCCAGGTTAAGAATCCCCCAAAGTTACTCACTGAATCAACCATCGTACTGCCAAACTGCTTGAATTTAAGCTTGCAGTCTGGATGCAGGCTATCGGAATTGGTTGTGGCTGATGATAATGCTACCATCAAATAATGCGTAGTGTCAAATGTATTCAGGAAACTCAAAACTGAATCGGATGAAGTTGAGGAGTTCATGTAAAAATTCCTGAAAGAAATTAATTTGCCCGTGAGTTTTCTGGCTTTGATTATATTTAACCCAGGGAAGCTTCCGCCGTCAATGAAAATCTGGTAGCCGGGCATGCTGAAATATGAAGCTTCGCTACCGTTATTGCCGTGTGATTTTATCTGTATAACACCCGGGCTGTTATTCAGCTTAAAACCATTACCCGTATAATACAAGCCCGAGTATGAATTAGCAGGGAACTGCCCCAATAAGCGGGGATATAATGTTACTATTGAATCATTGTTTACTGATTTAGATGAAGTTTGAAGAATTGCAGGATTATAAACAAACTTGTTTGTTTCAGACCAGCCGGCGCTATCGCCGTTGATAATTGAATTGGTCCTCCAATAGTATACTTTGTTTGAATCAAGCAGCGGTATCCGATAACGGACCTTATTCGCCACACCGCTTATACTGCTGTTTGAATAGTTCAGCAGCAAAGAAGTAAATGAAGCGGAAGTATCAACCTGAAGGATCACTTTTACATTGTTCATCCGAAGGTCAACCTGCGGATTCAACCCCACAAACTCAACAGAATCTTCAGCTACCACTGAATTATTTATTGGCTTAAGCGGAGTGTACGAAATATTCCTGAGCGGAAGCGGAAGTACAATTACATTATTCGAAGGGTCTTCATTTGGATAAATGTTCCCGTAATCAATAGTAGCTTTCAATGAATAATTGCCCAGCGTATCAATACTAAAAGTATAGGAAAGTGTATCAAACATTCTGAAGTTAACGATATTGGTATCCTTAAAGCGGAATTGCTGACCGTTTTTTAATATCTCAAATCTCACCGGGCAGTTGGGTACAAATAAGCCGTAATTTTTAGGGAAGATTTTCCACGTTACTGTTTCACCAACCAGCGGGTACTGATCAGTGATCCTGTAATCTGTTTGCCCTATAACAAATTCAGGTCCTGCAGGAAGTAAAAGTTTGGCAGCCGGGTCTCCCAGCAGGTTATAGCAATTTATCATGTTACGCACCTGGAAGTTCGATGAATCGGGTACCATCCTGTTATTGGCAAACTGAACAAGTGACCCAAGCCTTCTTATCGTATCCTGAGATAGACCGATGAATATATGTTTGTTTATTTCATTACCTGCCCCTGAGAAGCTCCAGCCTGTTGTACCCAGAAAACCCAAAGCTCCCCGGTTAGGAGTAAATACAAACTTCTCGCCAAAGCTCCTGAAATTTGCATCCGCGTTTATTCCTGTGAAGCATGTCATGCTTAATACCAGAGGCAAGCGGTTCCCGTTTGAAAGTGTTTGAGGTTCTTCAAGCCCAAGTTCCCAGTTCTGGCTGGCTGCGTGACCTATGAAGTTGACGATAAGGCCGCCTCTGTTTATCGCGTTCTTAATGGAATCTGCATAGTTGAAAGTAATATATCCCGCTGAATCGTTGCGGTAGATCTTTTCCGTAATGCCAGAAATTGGCGCAGGTGTGATATAGTTATTTACCAGTTCGTTTGACTGTGTCTGGTACTGTATCTGCTCTATGCGGTTCGGACCGCCGGTTATCATATTGAAATTTTTCCACCATCTTTGAGGGGGCTCGCTTTCGTACGCAATTATCTTATTTACCATGTCCTGCGCTTCCTGTTGAGTATAAGCAGGTAATCGGCCAACGGCCGCTTCATGGTAATAAGTGAAACCGTTGAGATTGAAGTTTACAAAATAACCGTCACTTGGCGGATTGCCATACACCGGTATCAAGTTCCTGTAGTAACTGTTTATAAGCCTGTTATTTTTAGG
>JBHEKV010000222.1:0-28006 GCA_041859235.1 Ignavibacteria bacterium
TCTTCATAGTAGAAGATTTAAAAATTTGAATTTGTTTTAAACTTAGTGAAATTTGTGTAATTCGTGGTTAATGCTTTTGTAGGGTTTTTCGTCTGGATACCCGCCTCCGCCATGTCAAAGACAGGCAAGCGGGTATGACACGTCAGCTTTCTATTTGAGCCTTTGTGCTCTTAGTGACTTAGTGGTGATCTTTTGTTTTAATCTTAAGCGGCAGGCGGAGCCGTGCCGCCTACGAATACTGTTTATATGATGAACTATAAAATAATTCGCTCCAAACGGAAAACGCTGGCGCTGCAGGTTAACAGCGATGCAACGCTTACGGTTAAAATACCGTACGGTGTTTCTATGGGTTTCGTTGAGCGATTTATAGAAGAAAAGCGTTCATGGATAGAAAAGAAGCAGGCGCAGTTCAGTGAACAGAAAGCAAAACATAAGCCCAGGCAATATGTTAACGGAGAAGAATTCCTCTTTGCCGGCAAGCCGTATGAATTGGAGATCGTTCCGGGCAGCACGGCGCGTATAGCTCTAACAACTGAAGGAAAATTGCGCATTACAGAAAAATGCCTTGAGGCCCCGAAGCATTACATTGAGTGGTTTTACAAACAATTCGCCAAAAGACACATAACTGCCCGCACAAAAGAGATAGCTGAAGTATTCGGCTATAAGTTTGCATCGGTAAAAATTAACAGCGCGAAGACGCGCTGGGGGTCATGCTCAATGCGGGGGAATTTGAATTTCTCCTGGAGGCTTGTCATTATGCCTGAAGAAATGATAGATTACGTTATTGTACACGAGCTGGTTCACCTGGAAATTAAGGATCACTCCAAGCGTTTTTACGCGCGCATGAGCGAACTTATGCCTGACCACAAACGCCGCGAAAAGTGGCTGAAGGTGAATTCGTTCCAATCCTGAGGCAATGCCGCCTGCCTTAAACCCGCATGGAGGAAGGAAGGATCTCATTCGGAGAGCTTGTTGCTATATTATTTATCTAAATAGTATATACCCTTTAAATGCCAAAATTTGTCTGGAATTGCAGCAAAACAAAACCGTTATATTTGTAACATGAACGATAACAAAAAACCGGAATTCTGGGATACTGCATTTATTGATAGAGGTGAAATGTGGGGACTTGAGCCGTGTAATTCCGCCCGGTTAGCAAATGATTTTTTTATTCAGCACAATGTGAAAACAGTGCTGATACCCGGCGCAGGGTACGGCCGCAATGCACAGCTTTTTATTGATAGCGGAATGAGCGTTACGGGTATAGAAGTATCACAGACGGCAATTGATATGTACTTAAAGCATTTCAACAGCGGAATGAAGATCTACAAAGGCTCTGTTTGCGATATGCCTTTTGATAATAAAGTATATGATGCAATATTCTGTCATGCTTTGATCCATCTGCTTGATGAACCTGAAAGGGAAAGACTCATCAATAATTGTTACAGCCAGCTGGCAGATAACGGCTGCATGGTGTTCAGTGCGATATCAAAAGAGGCTGAGGTTTATGGTACAGGTAAGTTCATCAGCAAGAACCGCTACGAAATATTTGACGGGATGAAAATGTATTTTTATGAGAGAGAATCAGTCACCGCGGATTTTGCGAAAGCTGGGCTGGTTGAAATAATGGATATCAAAGAAGGGTCGCCATTTTTCCTGATCAAATGTATCAAGAAATCCGGTAAAACTTAATGACACCCTGCTCTGCAGCAGTGCGCCTTACTCCGTGAGAGCGGAGAAAGTGAGAAAGGAAGTATCTCATTCTGTTTAATGCTATTTAATCAATATCATTTTGCCCGTTGAAGCAAACTCTTTGCTGAATAGTTTGTAAAAATAGACACCACTTGCGTAATTTTCAGCATTCCATGTGAAGTTATAATCACCGGGTTTATAATTGCCTTCGGCTATAACAGCAATTTCTTTACCTGTGATATCAAAAATAGCCAGTTTTATGTTACTCTTGACAGGCAATGATAATTTAAAGGCAGTTGCCGGATTAAATGGATTCGGGTAGTTTTGTTCAAGTTTAAAGGTTTTGATAATTTGATATTGAGAATTAGCTGAATTAAGGAAATCCAGATTTCTTCTAAAAGGACCGAACATATCTCCCGCTGTGTACAAATAATTATTACTTCCCGAAATTGTATTAAGCTTTAAATTAGTAATATTTTCATTGTCTGGTACCCATTGATGAGTTTGGTTGAAGCACTTGTATACTCCGTTAGTGCGGGTAGTAACAAAAATAGAATCTCCATTAAAGAAGATTGAGGTTATGTTAAGGTTAGACTGCAAACCGCTGTTTTCTGCTGACCAATTAAATCCACCATTTGAACTAACCAGAATTCCGTTAATTGTAGTTATTGCATAAAATTTGTTATTAAAGGGATTATAAGCCAGGGAGCGAACATATCTTGTTAATCCGTTATTACCCATACTATTCCAGTTTATACCTTCATTAGTACTGTAATAAAGGCGTGCTGTATCATTAGGCAGAGACCCCGGGATTACAAATGCATATAAAATGTTATTTATACTGGTCATAAATTTTGCATTAAGAACAGAATTGAAGATTATCCCGTCATTAGATGGAAACCAATTGGTACCTAAATTAGTGGATTTAAATATTCCAGAATTACTGCTTCCATAAAATGCATTGTTTCCGGCTAGAAAAGTAAAATTGTACGAATTCGGCAAGTTGATTACATAGTCAGAAAAGGAGCTGCCATAGTCTGTAGATTTCACAATTTTATTTTGTTGATCTATTAACAGATCGTTATTGATCCATTTGATTGGTTTGTATATCGTGGACGATACACCAAGTAAAACACTGATCCAGTTATTTCCAAAATTTGAACTTCTATATACACCTGAATAAGAATTTAAGACAACGTTATTATTGTTTGCTACAATATTGTAAATATTTACCTGGTCAATACCACTATTTGAAGAAATCCAGTTAACTCCCAGATTTGTGGATTTATGAACACCTGTAGCAGAGAAACCCAGCATAGAATCAGAAGTAAACAGAACATTTTTAAAAAAACCTTCGGTAAAATCATTTGTAAAGTGCGTCCAGTTGCTTCCGCCATTGGTAGTAATTGAGGCAGACGATGACGGAAGACCATAAGTTGCAAAAACAATATTACCTCTCTGGCTAAGAGCAGTAATAAAACTATTTGCGGGGAAGCCGGGTAAATAATGCCATGAAATCCCTTTGTTAGTAGTTTCATAAAAACCGCTGCCTCCGGCGGCATATACATTACCGGAAACAGATGCCAATCTGTCCTTAACAAAACTTGGCAAACCAGAGTTAAATACAAACCAATTGTTGCCATTGTTTGTAGATCTGTAAATAGTACCAGAAGCCCCAATTCCGGAAGAGGCAAAAATCATGCTATCTAACAATACCATTGCCTGTATACCATGGGTAAATCCTATATCAGCATTAACCGATTCCCAGGTATATCCCCAATTTGAACTTCTGTATACTCCGTCTTGAGTGCCAGCAAACATGAGATTTTCATATCTCAGCAAACTGTATATTGTTCCTGTTGTAATTCCGTTGTTATGTAAGATCCAGGTAACGCCATTATCTGACGTTCTGTATACTCCATTTCCGGAGGAACCGGCAAATATATAATTTTCTGTTGCAAGAAAAACATTTACAGTTGTGCTTGGAAAATCATTATTAAATCTTTCCCAGTTATTACCATTATTAGTACTCTTGTACAGTATTCCATTGTATGTTGAAATGAAAATTGTACCCGATGAATCCTTTACTCCGGAAACAACGGAACCACCATAAACGAAGTCCAGCTTCGTCCACTGAGAAAGAACTGCCGAGTTGAATAGAAATGTTAAAATTAAAATGTAAGATCTCATGATTACCGGGTTAATTAAAGTAATTATATAGATTTAAAATTTAATTTTCAATTGGTAATTACAGTAATTAAGGATATTTGTTTAATTTTGAGAAATTTTCAATGTTTTTTGCTATTCAAAGCAAACTTTGAAAGGCTTTAAAAGTGATATACCAAAAGTCTGAGCTGTTAAGGAACAATTTGTGAAATTCGTGTAATTAGTGGTTAAGGCTTTTCTCTTGCCGAATGAGATCCTTCCTTCCTACTGCTGCGCAGTTTTAAGGCAGGCGGCTTCGCCTCAGGATTACTTGTCAATTTTTCGGTGGAATGAACTGCCTATAGCCTTTATTTTTGTATCAATAAAATTAATATTTAACCATGGAAATGAAATATTTTCAATTGCCGCCTGCGGCTGAAATGAAACGCGCCGTTTACAGCAAAGATAAAAGCTATGACGGGATATTCTTTGTCGCCGTAAAGAGCACCAATATTTTCTGCAGACCCGCATGCACAGCGCGAAAGCCACTGGAAAAGAACATGGTGTTCTATTCATCAGCACGCGACGCGCTGTTTGCAGGCTACAGAGCCTGCAAACGATGCAAACCATTAGAACTCAGCGGCACGCACCCTGAATGGGTGCAGAAACTTCTTGCAAAAATTGATAGCTCTGAAGATAAACGAATGCGCGATGGTGAATTGAGGCAAATGGGGATTCCCCCTGAAAAAGCGCGCAGGTACTTTATGAAAAATTACGGAATGACCTTCCACGCGTACCAGCGCAGCCGCAGGCTTGGCTCCGCATTTACGCAGATACGCGAAGGCTCAAAAATTGATGATGCGGTTTTCAGCAATGGTTATGATTCACACAGCGGCTTCCGCGACGCGTTTTCAAAAGTGTTCGGTAAACCTCCGGGTAAAGCAGAAAACACCGATTGCATTGTAACATCGCTGTATCAAAGCAAGCTTGGACCGATCATTATTGGCGCAACTTCAAATGGTGTGTGTCTGGTTGAATTCAGTGACCGCCGCATGCTGGAGTACCAGCTAAAAACTCTGCGTAAAAGATTTAACGCCGCGATAATTCCCGGAAGCAATAAACATATTGAACAGGTTAAAGATGAGCTTGATGAATATTTTAAAGGTAATTTAAAGAATTTTAAAACTCCATTAGCATACCCGGGCACTGATTTCCAGGTGAATGTATGGAATAATCTGAAGAAAATACCATATGGCAAAACAATTTCATATATTGATCTGGCTGAAAATATCGGGCTAAAAGGCGCTTCGCGCGCCGTGGGAACGGCAAACGGTATGAACAGGATAGCGATACTTATTCCCTGCCACCGCGTTGTGAATAAAGATGGCAGGTTGGGCGGCTACGGCGGCGGCTTGTGGCGCAAACAGTGGCTGCTGGATCTGGAAAGAGCTAATAAATCCTGAGGAGCGAAACGACGACTGCCTTAAAACTACGCAGCGCTGCGCCTTACTACGCGAAAGCGGAGGAAGGTAGGAAGGATCTCAATCGGGAAACACCGTATATCTTTTATTGAGAGTTATCAGTCAAAAACCCAAATATCTGACTAAAAAGATTGATTTGTTGCTCTAAAATATCTGATTAATAACCTTTAAAATTGTATTAAATCTTATTAAATTTTGCAAATAAATAAAAGTATATGAGTTCAAAATTTAATGATGTACTGGAATTAATTGATTCATTTTCAATTGAAGAGCGTGAGGAGATCCTGGCAATTGAAAAAAACAGGCTGAATGCAGATAAAAGAGCAAAGCTTGTTGAGAGGGTCAAAGAAGGTGAAAAAGATATTAAGGAAGGCAGGTTTGTAGAAGGTGATGTTCAGGATATCATAAAAGCAATAGATGATGAAGTTAAAAATATCAAATAGGTTCAAAAAAGATGCCTCCCGTATTTTTAAAAAAAATCCTGAATTAAGAGAAAAGCTTGCTGATACCTTATTATTATTAAAAGCAGATATTTTTAATCCTGCCTTAAAAACACATAAACTCAAGGGTGAGCTAAAAGGTATGTATTCTTCCAGTTGGGGTTATGATCTTCGGGTAATTTTTAAATTATCAGAAGAGGATAATGAAAAAGTTATTGAGATGATCACTGCCGGATCCCATGACGAAGTCTATTGATTACACTAAATACCCTGTTCCACGCATAAGGCACCATGCGAATCCAGTACTATATTTTCCCCTAAAACAGCATAAAGGAAATAATTTTTACTACCCCCCGGTCTTTGAAGAGATACGGTGGGATGAAGTATTTGCAGATGGCCGCCCGCCTGATATGCTGGATATTGGCTGCGGGTTGGGCAGATTTCTGCTGGAAATGTCTCTTGAAAACAGTGATAAAAATATAATTGGATTTGAAGTTCGGCAAACCGCAGTTGAGTGGATACAAAATGTTATTGAAGGCGAGAAACTTCCGAATGTACAGGCGCTGTGGTACAGCGCGGTAAACGGTATGCATTTTATAGATACCGGGACAATTGAAAAAGTTTTTTATTTCTTCCCTGACCCTTGGGTAAAAAAAAGACATTACAAACGCAGGGCATTTTCCGCTGAAATGCTGAATGAAGTACACCGCGTGTTAAAACCTGATGGCAAGCTATATCTTATGACGGATGTTCCTGAAGTGGATGAGTTCCAGCAAGAGATACTTAAAAGCTCCGGTCTGTTTGATTTTGACTATGCTGAAGGTGACAGTTGGGATCTGAACACAAGGACAAACCAGGAGGAATTCTGCATCGAAAAGAAAATTCCCTTCATTAGGATGATATGCCGGAAAAAATGAATTAATATAAAGCCTTATATTCCCGGATTACATTTAAGTTTTAACGTTCCAGGTATGTTGGTTTCTTTCAATGTTTTAAAACTCATTACTTATTATTAAATTTGATAAATGAGAATACTTGTCATTGAGGATGAGAAAAAAGTATCAGATTTTATCAGAAAAGGACTTGAAGAGCAGGCTTATGTTGTAGATACAGCTGCCGATGGCGCTGAGGGTGAACGGCTGGCCGGCTATAATGAGTATGATGTGATAATTCTTGATGTTCTTTTGCCTCGGCAGGACGGCTGGGTAACATGCCGTAATATAAGATCAAACGGGGTTCAAACCCCCGTGCTTATGCTTACTTCACTTGGCGAGACTGAAGACAAAGTAAAAGGGCTTGATCTTGGCGCTGATGATTACCTTACGAAACCGTTTGCTTTTGATGAATTTCTTGCGCGTGTCCGTGCACTTATTCGCCGTTCAGGCGGCAGCGAATCCAGTTCTTTCAGACTGGCTGATCTGGAAATGGATCTGTTGGAAAGGAAAGTCAGCCGCGCCGGAAAAGATGTTCAGTTAACGCAGAAGGAATTCGCGCTTCTTGAATATCTGCTTAGAAACAAGAAAAAGGTAATGACACGTACTCAAATCTCTGAGCACGTCTGGGGTATGGATTTTGATTCAGGAAGTAATGTTGTTGATTCATATATTAAAATGCTTCGTAAAAAGATCGATAAGGATTTTTCGCCACAGCTTATACATACTATTGTTGGAGTAGGGTACGTAATGCGTGAAGAAAAATGAGAGAATCAAAAAAGGAAAGCAGTTCAAACAAACCATCCAAACGCAGTTTCCTGCGTATCTTCAGAACAATACGCGGTAAACTTACCCTTTCGTTCATAATAATTTTCGGAATCACACTTATCGGGTTCAGCTTTGTTCTGTATAATGTCTTCGCAGAACAGAGCAGAGATGATTTTGATATAGTGATGAGCGTACTTGCATCTTCAATTTCAGAAACTATCCGCGAGAACGGAATAAATCAGGATATACTGAATGAGGTAAAGGAATTCAATAATCCCGGTTTATCGGCATTTTACGGGTATATACTGGTCATGAATTCTGCTGAAGGCGTTGTGATGCAATCTGCCCAGCTGAAAGATAAGAGCCTTCCTCTCGAAAGACAGCAAATTCTTTCAGCGTTAAACGGCTCCAGGGAAATAACTACAGTCATCGATGAAGGCCCCACTGATCTGTGGGATAAACACGGTGCCAGGGTATTATATATTCCAGCAGTACACCATCAGCATAAATATGCAGTAATACTGATAGCACCTTTATCAAGCGTCGAAACTTCACTCAGTAACTTAAAATGGATCATTTTTGCCACAATTCCTGTAACTTTGATTCTTGCATCTGCAGTAGGGTGGCTCTTTTCAAAGCGGGCCTATGCACCCGTTAACGAGCTTGTTACAAAAGCCAATACTATCACGGCAGAGAAGCTGCATTCAAGGCTTGTAGTGAGCGATACCGATGATGAAATTTCGCATCTTGCAGAAACGCTTAACGATATGATCGAGAGACTTGAGCAGTCATTTAATACTCTCAAGCAATTTACATCAGATGCTTCGCATGAGCTAAGAACTCCGCTGACCATTATCAGAGGAGAAATTGAAGTTGCCCTGAAAAAGCGGAGAGATAACATTGAATATGAAAATATTCTCAACGATAATCTGGAAGAAGTGAAAAGACTTCAGAAAATTGTTGAAGGCCTGCTCACGTTAAGTCAATATGAAAACAACAGGATCATAATTCATGAGGAGGTAATAAACCTGAATGATATTGTTATCGAATCGCTTTCCAAGAGCAAAATAATTGCGGAAAGAAAAGAAATAAAACTTATATTAAAGCTTGAAGAAGAAAATTCGGGTGCCATTTATTTAAAGGGAGACAGTACAAAACTGTTAAATGTTTTTCTGAATCTATTTGATAATGCTGTAAAATACTCCAACGAGAATTCAGAAATACATTGCTTTACGGGCATGACCAAAACAAGGGACTATGCTTATGTTACCATAAAAGATGATGGTATAGGCATCCCGGGGGAATCATTGAAAAATATATTTGAGAGATTCTATCGTGAGGATTCTTCCAGGACAAGAGGAGAAAGTTATAGTCTGGGGTTGGGGCTTTCAATTGTAAAGGCTATGGTTGAAGCTCATAATGGCAGAATTGAGGTAAGAAGTGAAGAAAAAAAGGGTACAGAATTCACGGTTTTTCTGCCGGCTATTGACGTTTAATATTTGATTAGTGTGATACTTGATCAGCGTGATGCTGATAAAGCATGATGCTTTATTAGCATAATGCTTTATTAGTATAATGTTATGATAATTCAATATTCAAAACCCCTTTCATTATGAAAATTTTTTCATTTCGTTTTCATGTTATTTCCATAACAGCAGTATATTTTTGTATTGTTAAAAACATCTCAGGTTATTGCAGTAACCCTAAACAAAAAGGAGTAAAAAATGAAACACACTTTTTTTTTAAGAGCATCAATGTTGGTTCTGATAGCAGTATTCCTGTTGGCGTCATCACCGGCACAATACAGTCAGTTTGCGAAAAATACCTCAAATACAGAATTAACAAAGAAACACAAGCATAAGCATAAACACAGCAGCAAAAAGAAAACAAAAGGCACTACAGGTAACAAAACAACCGATAACAAAACCGGAGAAAACAAAGGAAAAGATAGCAAAAACGCTCAAAACAACACAAAAACAAACAAAAAATAATCAATAATCAAAAAAACAGTCTCGTTTAACAAAAGTTAGCTGTGGTGGCTAGGATGCGGCGGAACAAAAGTACCCCCGCCGCTCAATCAAAAAGGCCTGTCTTTTAAAGACAGGCCTTTTGTTTTATAACCAAAATATCAGGTTTTTAACCTTTTAAATTATTTGATTTTCAGATATATTTACGGTTCAGCCTTTTAAAATTCTACTATTAACATTACAGGGTGTTGTTACAGGGTATTGTTGAAGTAATTACTTGTAATTTTGGGTTTTGAACTATAATGAATATTACATCGCTCAAAGTTTGGTGTATTGTAATATTATAATTTATAAAGAGTTTTTTTAATGTAATATTTTCCAGGAAAGGAAGTTAAATAATTATCATGTCTTTGTTGAAAGCAAAACTTGCTTCTCAAATTCCGGATTTGAAAGATCGAGTACGGAATTTGGGAAAGAATCATGGAAGTAAAGTTATCTCACAGGTTACTGTGGAACAGGTATTGGGCGGTATGAGAGGGATCAAATCACTTATCTGCGATACATCAGAAGTTGGGTTGGATTACGGACTGGTGATAAGAGGAATTCCTATATTGGAGCTCACAGATAAATTACCTGAAGATGTTTTGTGGTTGATGTTAACAGGTGAACTTCCCAGTGCAGAAGAATCAAAGGACCTGCAGAAGGAAATTAACAGCAGGATGGAAGTACCCGGGTTTGTCTGGGATATACTGAACGCTTTCCCCGCCGACGCTCATCCGATGAATATGCTGAGCGCGCTTGTAACCGCGCTTGGATATGATTCAAAATTCAAACGCGAGTATGATAAAGGCTTAAAGAAGGACCTTTACTGGGATTACACCCTCGAAGATTCACTTGACCTGATCGCAAAGATGCCCGTTATTGCTTCGGCTATATACAGGAAAAGATTTGGCAAAGGTGAAACGATCCTTCCGAAGAAAGATCTTGACTGGGGTGCAAACTACGCATACATGCTTGGCATTGAAGGCAACATGGATGAATGGTACAAATTGATGAGAATGTATATGGTAATTCACTGTGACCATGAAAGCGGGAACGTAAGCGCATTTACTTCTCACGTGGTTGGTTCCGCTCTAAGCGATGCTTATTATTCGCTTGCAGCCGGACTCAACGGTCTTGCCGGTCCACTGCACGGACTCGCTAACCAGGAATGCCTGAAATTTGTTCTGGAAACACTCGATAAATTTGGCAAGGTACCTACAGATGAAGAATTAAAAACATATGCTCAGGAAAGACTGGACCGCGGACTTGTTATACCAGGTTACGGCCATGCAGTGTTAAGGGTAACTGACCCGCGTTTTACGGCTTCGGTTGAGTGGGGTAAAAAAGTTATCCCCAACGATGACAGGTTTGTAATGGTTGAGAAATTATTCAAAATAGTACCCGACCTGTTGATAGAACAGGGCAAAGCAAAAGACCCGTGGCCAAACGTTGATGCTGCTACTGGCGCGCTGCTGTACCATTACGGGATAAAGGAATTTGAGTATTACACTGTTATTTTCAGTGTTTCCAGAGCTCTTGGTATCTGTTCGCAGCTTGTTTTAAGCCGCGCAATGGGTGAGCCTATTACAAGGCCCAAATCGGTTACGATGCACTGGATGGAACACGAAGTAAATAAATCATAATCAAATTATTTGGAAGAGTCTTCGCAAAATACAGAGCAGCAGCAACCCGCAGAAAATATTGATTTACCTGCGGTGAGTGAAGAAATACACCTCGGAAGGGGGAATGCGGCGGCATATCTGCTGCCTATGCTGCTTTGTATATTATTGTTTGCAGGCTTTGTTTCTGAGCCGCAAAAGACCAACAAGATCAGCGGAGTGAGTTCAGATAGTGATCTTACCGGGAATTCCGGGAAGACACCAAAGGTTAATTTTTCAGCTCTTCTTGCCGCTGAGGAATTTTCGAAAAATCTGAGGGATACAATTTATACCGCAGATAATTTATGGCTTGAGTTCAGAATAGACCAGCAAAGGCTTTATGTGCATTACAGGGACGGGCGAACAATTACTTACCCTGTTTCTTCGGGAATTCCCGGTGCGCACAAAAGCGTTGATTCACGCCCCGGGCTTTTTGCAATTTTTCACATGAACGAAGCTCATAAATCATCACAGTTTCAGTCTCAGCTGAATTATTTTATGGCGTTCAATATGGGTGTCGGTTTTCACGGTCTCCCCGGAACCGGATATTATGTTCATCTTGGAGTAAGACCATCTTCACACGGCTGTATCAGAATGAGAAATGAGGATGTTAGAGAATTGTTCAGGCAGTGCAAGATTGGCACACTGGTACTTTCGCATAAGGGCCACACAAACCGTGTAATTGCTTTTGCTCCCGAAGGATTCAAAAACGATGCTGAGTATACCAAGGACGATTACATGAATATGCTTGCCTATAACCTGGGTTCAATTATGGAAGGGAAGTACTTTATTAACCCGCCAAAAAGATTTGTCATTGATGGCACAGTAATTCCAAAAAGCGGCGTAAATGTTCTTTCAACCACCGATATACCTGAAAAGCAAATGATTCCGTTTGCTGTCGCAAGATTTGATAGCAGGAGCGATCTTCTGAAAGATTCCAGGTTCGTATTTGCCTCTCAAATCAGGGAGCCCGGCCAAATGAATGAGAACTTTGGTATAGCCGGAGAGGATTCTATTAGTACAGGCAGCGTTCAGCTGGCAGTAGGACCTGAAATGATTAAAAAATATGTATATAACCCGCTGGGAATTTTGCCGTATTTTCCGCCAAACAGATAATTAATAATTAACATATAGTAACAGAAGTATGATAAAGTTAGTCGCGATGTACAAAACCCCATCTGATGTGGAAATGTTTGAAAAACATTACTTTGAAAAACATATGCCGTTGGTTGAAAAGATCCCCGGGCTTTTAAAGTCAGAAGTATCAAAGCTTAAGGATCTGCCGGGAACTGAAACGAATTATTATTTGATGACAGAGATGTATTATGAAGATATGGACTCATTCAATGCTGCTATGGCTTCGCCGGAAGGAAAGGCTTCAGCCCGGGATATTGTGAATTTTGCAAAGGATAATGTCGATTTCTTTCTTGGGAAAATTAAGTAGTTAGCTGTAATTTTTAACTGTTTTTTAATAATTTTAGCAAAAAGTGGGCTTGTATTTATTTTCTTTTTTATCTATACTGCAATCCCAAACAGCTATAAATTGGAACAAAATTTATACAAAACTCGTATAAATTTAAAGAATTCATAAATTGTTTTCATTTTAACGGAGGTACTATGGTTACCGATAATATAGAGATCCTGCAGGATACAGGATACGGTGCAACAGAGCTAAAGAAGACATATCAGAAATATCTGCAGCGCGGACTTGTATTCGCTATTTTGATCCATGGTTTTATAATTGGAACGTATCTGTTTGCCAATTATATAAGCAAAATGGAAGAACAAAAGAAGAGCGATATACAGCAAAGGATTATTAACGTGAGCGATCTTGAACCGCCGCCATCAGCAACAGATGAAGAAGAGCCGCCTCCGCCAAAAATTGAAGAGCCGCCTGTAGCTCCGCCTAAAGATCTTACAGCTTTAACTCCGGAGCCTGTTGCAAAAGATAAAGCTGAAGAACAAACAATTAAGACACAGCAGGAGCTTGAAGAAATTAAGGCGCCTGTCGGAAACAATGATTCAGGTAAATTTCAGTATACAGGTAATGTAAAAGTTGAAGAAAAAAGATTGAAGAGAAAATAGAAAAGAAAGAAAAAGTAGTTGAAGAAAAAACAGTATTCCAGTCTTTTGAAGTAGAAAAGGCTCCTGAGTGCGTAAACCTTTCACAGGTAAGATCTTCAATGAAATATCCTGAAATTGCCAGAGAAGCCGGCATGGAAGGCAGAGTAACTGTGAAAGTATTGGTTGGTCCGGATGGAAATGTAATTAAAGTGGGTTCAGTAAGCGGACCTGATGTTTTTCATGATGAAGTAAGAGATAAAGCTAATGACCTGCAGTTCACACCGGGTCTGCAGAACGGAAAGCCTGTAAAAGTATGGGTAACTGTTCCGTTTAACTTTAAGCTGAAATAATTTTTAATGCTGCTTTTCTTTTTGGAAAGCAGCATTATTTTTTTGCGGCAATTTTCAGCTTTTAATTGATGCGATAATATTAATTGAAAGTATATAATTATGTAACAATAGGAATTTCCCTCATCTTTTTGGTGATGGGAATTCTTATTTTAACAGGTGCCTATAATACAGGCGAACTGTTTAAGAACAATGAGTTTTTCCGGTGGATATTCGGGGGGATACTGGTAGTATATGGAATTTTCAGAGCCTATAACGCGTACTTAAAAATGCAGAATCACGGGAGAAAATTAAGATATTACGACCGGGACGAAGAATAGAACATAATCCTCACATAATTTGTTTAAAATAATATGAAAGCAAAAACAAAACTAATATTGCTTTTTACCGCGCTTATAAGCGCGGCGGCATTTAACGCATGTGATTATACTGTCAAAAAATCAGCTTCTACAACCGGCGAGCTGACAGTTGGTGTGGATGAAGGTATTTCTCCTGTGGTACAGGAAGAAGCATCGGAGTTCATGCGGCTGAATGCCGAATCTAAAATTACCCTGAATGTAAAAACAACAAAAGAAATTATCGCCGATCTCAATAACGGAACGTATAAATCTGTGGTTGTTGGCAGAGAGCTTACAAAAGAAGAAGCCGATATTTTTGCCAACAACAAAATAGAGCTTAAGAAAACCGCTTTCGCGCTTGATGGTATTGGCGTGATAGTTAATCCCAAAAATCCGCTCACCAAGCTGAACTTTAATGAACTGAAAAGAATATTTACAGGCGAACAGAAAGAATGGAAAGAGCTTGATGGTGATAACAAAGATGTTTACAGCGGAAAGATTAAAGTATTTATCGCAAGAAAGAACGCATCCATTCACGATATATTCAAACAGAAAGTACTTGCCGGAGCTGAATTCGGCGCAAATGATATTATCTGCAGCACATCATCTCAGATGATGCGCGAAATTAAGTCAGATGAAAATGCAATAGGTTTCATTTCTATGGCATGGATAACTGTTTCAAACGATACGCTTGATGAATCGGTGAAGCCGCTTAAGATAGCTTCGGTTGACCCCAATACGGGCGCAGTAGGCAGCTACGTTGGTTTGCACCAGGGGTATATTGCAAATAAAACTTACCCGCTTATTACCGAAGCATTTATACTTACTACAGATTTTTCCATGAATCTCTCGGTCGGATTTTCGAGTTTTATGGCCTCTTACGACGGGCAGAGAATTGTGCTTAAATCAGGATTAGTACCTGTTACTCAGCCGGTAAAGATAATCCAGCTGAATTAGGCGGCAAAGGTTACAAATTTTTACACAAATTACGGCTTATAATAGAAACATTAATTCATAAAAAGAACTTTAAAATTAAGCATAAACTATAAAATTAATATTATTTGATCATGTTTACTAAATATATGTTAAGAGCGGTTATGTTTTTCATGATATTTGCTGCAGCGGTAAATGCGCAGGATAATCTGGAAAAAGGTATGAATGCAGTTAAAAAGGGTGATTACCTTGGAGCACTTAATCTGTTAAAAGGAGTATCCAAAGATTCATATGACGCGAATTTATACTACGGCATAGCGCTTTTCCAGACAGGCTCTGTAAAAGAAGCCGAGAAATTCCTGAAGGATGCCGTAAAAAAGGATGAAGAGCGCCCTGAAGCATATTCAGCACTTGGCGAGCTTTATTCATCACAGAAAAATTACGGCGAAGCCACATCCCAATTTGATAAAGCAAAAAAATACCTTCCGCTTAACAAGACCAAAGACGATCTTGATAAATCTGAAATAGAGACGATCATAGATGTTTTAAGCGCTGAAGCGGATAATTTTATCGCTGACGGAAAAGTTGATAAGGCTATTTCATCATTAACGATGGCAAAAACATATGATGATAAGAACCCGATGATATATGTAGGACTTGGTGACGCATATCTTGCCCGCGGAGCATTTGACCCGGCAAAGACAAATTATGACCAGTCACTTAAGTTAAAACCTAATTATGCTCCGGCATTATTCGGTTTGGGCAAGATATCATTCAAACAGAAAAAGTACAGCGCCGCACTTGAAAATTATATTAAATCAACCGAAGCTGATAATAATTTTGCCCCGGCATTCTTTGAAAAAGGGCTGATGTTCTACCTGCTTGATAAATTCACTGATGCTATAGAAGCGTTTGAAAGATATGACATATTAGTACCGGGTTCACTAAGAGGAAAAACATACCTGGCGAAAGCCCGCTATGGAAAAGGCGAGTATGATGAAGCCATGGGTATACTTAATGATGTGCTTGCTATTGATCTTAATTACAGCGAAGCCAATAAGTACGCAGCTTATGTAATGATCGAAAAGAAGGAATATACTAAAGCTGAAGAATATTTCAGTAAGGTAAAACCAGAGGAACTTAATGCTGAAGATTATCAGAAATGGTCAAAAATCTACGTGGATAAAAAAGAATTTGCAAAAGCATACGAACTTCTGGATAAAGCTGTAGCACTTGATCCAAATGACGAGAACACATACTTTGAATACGGTAAAGCATTCTTTGCTGAGCAGAAATACGGTGATGCGCGTGTAAAATTCGGTAAGGCTATTGAGCTTGGAATACTTAATGTTGCCGCATACGTTTATGCGGGAATATGTGATTTTTATCTTAACGAATTTGATAAAGGAACAGAGATATTAACTAAGAGCATAGATTTAAATCCAAACATAGCGAGCGCATACTTATGGCGAGCAAACAATTACGCGGGTGTATCAAAGAATGCTGAAGCATGTGCAGATTACCAGAAATACCTGACATTTGAACCAAATGATACTTTTGCCCAGGAACAGGTAAAGAAATTCTGCGGAAAGTAAGGATAACGAAGGAAGTTTAACAGATCATGAGTAATATAACGGATTTTATTAAGAGCAATAACGACCGGTACTTAAAAGAGCTTAAACATTTTTTAAGCTATCCAAGCATAAGCACTAACCCCGAAAATAAAAATGACGTACTTGAATGCGCTGAATATTTAAAGCAGCACATGGAGTCGATTGGCATGCAGAATGCCAAAGTGTATCCTACAAAAGGTCATCCTGTAGTTTATTCAGACTGGCTGAATGCCGGCGCTGATAAGCCTACAGTGCTGATTTACGGACATTATGATGTGCAGCCGGTTGATCCTATTGAATTGTGGACATCGCCTCCGTTTGAAGCTGAAGTACGGGGTGATAATCTTTACGCACGCGGCTCTGCCGATGATAAGGGGCAGGTGTTCATTCATTTAAAAGCAATTGAAGCACACTTGAGTCATAACAAATCTTTGCCGGTAAATATCAAATTATTGATAGAAGGCGAAGAAGAAATAGGCAGTGTGCATCTTGCGGATTTTATCAAAGAGAATACTGAACTGCTTAAATGCGATGTGATAGTGGTATCTGATACTTCAATGTTTTCCAAAGATCAGCCGGCATTGGGATATGCGCTCCGCGGGTTATGCTATATGCAGGTTGATGTAACCGGCCCAAACCGTGACCTGCACTCAGGACAGTACGGCGGCTCAGTTGAAAATCCGATCAATGCACTTGCTGAAATGATCTCAAAAATGAAAGATGCTGACGGAAGAATATTGATAGACGGATTTTACGATGACGTTGCCCCGTTAAGCAAAGAAGAAAAAGATAATTTCGCGAAGCTTCCGTTTGATGATAAGGATTATGCCAAAGGACTTGAAGTTGATGAGCTGGCAGGCGAAAAAGGGTTCAGTACGCTTGAGCGCATTTGGGCAAGACCCACACTGGATTGCAACGGTATTTGGGGCGGATTTACGTATGAAGGCGCGAAAACTGTGCTTCCTTCAAAAGCTTCTGCTAAAATAAGTATGAGGCTTGTACCAAACCAGGACCCTGATAAGATTGCGCAGTTATTTGTTGACTTTGTAAAGAAGATCGCTCCAAAAAGCGTAAAGGTCAATGTTTACGGCCAGCATCACGGTAAGCCGTGGATATCGCCTATTGACAGCAAGTGGAATAAAGCGGCAATTAAAGCTTTGAAGGCAGGTTTCGGTAAAGAACCCGTGTTTATGAGAGAAGGCGGTTCTATTCCGATCGTTTTTACACTGGAAGAATATCTTAAAGCACCTACGGTGCTGCTTGGATTCGGCCTGCCTGATGAGAACGCGCACTCACCTGATGAACATTTGAACATGAACAATTTCTACAATGGTATATTAACCAGCGCAGATTTTTATGAAGAGCTTGCAAAAGCTTAAGATCCTGCTAATTTCAATTAGGATTGATATTGTTTTTTCAAACATATATCTTTGAATTAGTTTATAATTAACACAATATAAAAACAGAGAGTTAATATTATAATATGCAGCCAAAAGTTAAAGGTAAAAAAACACAGATAGGTAAATCAAAAGGACCCAAAAGAGAGTTTTCATTTCCGCTGGAAAAAGAGAACTTTATGATAATAGGTCTGGGTGTAGCGCTTTTGATAATCGGTTATTTTCTGATGTCTGAGAATTCTGTAAACGGCTTTTTGCCGACAGTTGTAGCGCCGATATTATTGGTTGCAGGTTATTGTGTAGTTATACCTTACGGTATTCTAAAAAAGCCAAAGAGTGAGATTATGGCTTCAGCCACAGAAAGTACAACGGAGGCTGAAACCTCAAACATAAAGACAAGCTAAACTAAAAGACACATTAAATAAGAGGAGAGCAATTAGCTCTCCTCTTTTGTTTTACAGGTAATAAGTAACCCCGGCACACGGTACCGGGGTTACTAACGTCATTGAGTATAGAAGGATGGAACTTGTGTTGAATTACAGTTTAAATCTTAAACCTGTAGTGATCTGGATGCCTGTTGTTTTTGTTGTTGAAGCCGGATTGTTTTTCTGAATATTTGAAAGACCCAGAGAATATCCAAACTGACCAAACAGATCCATGGTTGGAGCTATTTTAAAATCTAACCCGCCGCCAAACATAAGTCCAAAATCAATTGTTTCAACGTTTGAACTAACATCTGTAGTTGAAGATGTTCCGCCGGTAGGTGTTTGAGTGTAGCTTGCAGACAATATGAATCCCAGGTTTGGACCGGCAAATATGTATGGTTTTATTTCGGTAAGCGGAAATTTTACCTTAATTAAAGCATCTAATTCAATAACGCTTAAACTGTTTGAAGCAACCCCATCCGCACCCGAATATGAATTTCCTTTGGTAATGAATCTGATTCCGGGAGCCATAGAAAACTGCGGGGAAAACGGAACATCTAACACACCGCCAATTATGAAGCATGTTTTTCCTCCAAATGAAGTTGATGGTGTTTGGTTTGTATTTGCGAGATTTAAGCCTGCTTCAAAACCAAGCGATAGCTTAGACTGGGAATATACTGTTAAAGTTGATACCGTTAAAAGTGCAGCGAGTAGAATTGTTTTGAGCTTCATTTTTTTCTCCTTTAGTTTTTTGAATATTATTATTGTTTTATGGAATAGTTAAATTAGCCGTTGATGTATACCCCTGGTTCAGTGAGTCTGTGCCGGTAAAACTAAACTGCCACTGCTGACCCGATGTAACACCGGTATATTCATTTGGATACGCCCATACCTGACCTGCCGTATAAAGCTGGTTTGAATTATCTGTAATGGTATCAGAAAATCCATTTGTGCCCAGTATCATTTTAGTGATCCTAACGCTTACATTAGGCTGCCAGGTAAACTGCACACCATTGGTACTTTGCTGTACACCCATTGTAAAAGTTACGTTGTTGTTACCCTGTCCAAACAAGCCCGTCCCGGTATCATTGTTACCGCAGGCAGTGATAAAAACAGCTAATAAGAACACAGGGATAAAAAGTAATAATGTTTTTTTCATTTTATTTTTTCCTTTCATATAAATTTGCTGAAAAATCTAATCCCCCAAACCCATAATTTTCTGAATTCGTCGGCTATACGATGCTCCAGGAAGTGTTATGGAGTGTTCGGGGGATGTTTAATATTTTATTGAGTATTGAATGCATCATATAGCCTGACGAAGCAAACTTAATCTTTGAAAAACGTTCTTCAAAAGTAAAATTTTTGCGGTTTTAGAAAACATTCTGTGCCGGCTTAGGATAAAAATGCTTATTTGAAGAGATTTTTGAGTATTTTTGTATATCCGTTTTAGAAAAAATTTGTAAGTGAAAAACACTAAACTCATTAAATTACTTCAGACATTTTCACCGGCTGAGATCAAAAAGTTCGGAGATTTTGTTAATTCGCCTTATTTTAACAAAAATAAGAACGTAATTATGCTGAATAATGAATTGAAAAAGTACAATCCAAACTACAATGATAATAAATTGACGGAGGAGTTCATATTCAGTGAAGTTTTTGGCGAAGGTAAGTTTGATTATTTTAAGATTAAAAATGTCATTTCAGACCTCTATAACCTGGGTATTGAATTCCTGAAGCTTCAATCGAATATTGTTACTTCGTTTTCACCTGAATACAACGTGCTTACACAGCTCCGCTCTCGTAAATTGTTAAATATGCATAAAAAGTTCACTGCACATCTGGAAAAGCAATTTACACAGGTGAAGATCAAGGATGGATTCCACTTGTATAATGAATACTTATTGGTTACCGAAAAGCATTTATCTGAATTGCTTAAAAAACCAAGCAGTATAGAAATGATACAGGATGAGTTCAACAGTTTTCATGATTTCACTCTGATTAACCTGCTTAAATTTTACTCCCTTATGCTTCATATCAGAAAAGAGAACAATACATCCGCTGATATGAAAATGTTTGATGAAGTATTCAGTTATATTGAAAACGGGTATTCAGGTACGAATCCGATCATAAATATTTACAAATACATTATTCTGTTAACTGTCAGAAGAAATTCCGAATACTACTATATCCTTAAAGATCAATTCCTTGGAAATTCTGATCAGCTTACAGCTGAAGAAGCATATTACACTTTAATGTATATTTTCGGTTATTGTATGGATCAGTTCAATATCAATTCAGAGAGGAGTTTTATAAAGGAGTGTTACGACCTTTTTAAACATTCTTATCATAATAACATGGTGTTTCTTGGTGAGCTTCTTTATCCTGATTTCATAAATTATGTGAAAGTATTCATGCGCTATGGCGATAGAGCGCTTGCTGAAAAATTTATGAAAGAATATTCTGTACTTTTACCTGCTGAACATTTGGATCATTGCATAAATTTTTCAAACGCGTTTATTTATCATTGTACCGGTAAGCCGGAAGAAGCGCTTGCCCTGATCTCAAAGGTCAATTTTCCGCTGCAGATCATGAAGGTCCAGGTGAAAATTATGCAGATCCAGTTGAATTACCAGCTTGGTTATTACGAAGAAACCCGTGAACAGGCAGAATATTTCAGGAAATCACTGGCAAAAGAAGAGCAAATTTCACCTGACTACAAACAGTCAATTTTAGGATTCTTAAAACTAACAATTTTACTTATCAACATTAAGTTATCGACAGAAAAAGCTGCAAAAGAATTTGCGGTTAAAAGATTTACAGATGAGATGAATTCAAATCAAAAGAACCATTTCGGAATCAAATTCTGGCTCGAAGACAGATTTGCAGAGATCAAAGCAAAATGATATAATAAATTCTAACAGGATCAAAAACATAATAGAAGAAGGAACGGTATTTTATATATGTTAAAGACATCAGTTTTCAAGTTACAGATAATCTGCCCCGGCTGCAATAACAATGTTGCGGTATCGGGAATTACTGATTTTGATACGTGCCAGAATTGCGGGAAAAAAGTCAACGTGAGTGCTGTGATAAACGATAAGATGTTTGGCTTCATGGATAAAACCAAATACATGAACGGATATTTATCAGGCAGTATAGAACAATTGGGCGGTACGGGTGCTTATAAACTGGTCTATTCATCCGGGCAGCCGTTTTGTGAAGAATGTTTCACGGTAATTGATGAAGAGACGGCAATGAATGCAATTAACTCAGGGAAAGCTTTCACATGTCCAAAATGTGAACATGCAATGCCCGTTAGGGCGGCTGATGCGGTATTAAGGGAGTTTCATCCGAGAGCTGTTGGAGTTCTGAATGATTCATTCGGCAGGGATCACGCAGAGAAGAATACCAATAAGGACTCATTGCTGGTATTCAAGTGTATGACCTGCGGCGCTGCTCTTGGACTATCGGATGATACCGACCGGAAAATTAAATGCAAATACTGCGATAATGAGAATTACCTGCCTGATTCAATCTGGATGAAACTGCACCCGGATAAAGACGTTCAGCCGCTGTTTGTAATACTGGATCTGAGCGGAGAAGAACTGAAGGATTCTGTTGATTATTTTCTCAAAGTTACTGCATTGAATGTTTTCAGCAAACATTTCGAGAACTTCATAAGGGAATATTTTGAAAGGCCGTTTATTTCTGCCGCGTTTCTTTCCTGGCTTAAGTCATTTTTAAGCGCAAAGAACAATGAAGAAATAAGTTTTAATATGGATATTACCAAAATCCAAAAATACTTTTATGATAATCTGAAATTAGGTTTGAATTCTCATCCGGTTGAATTAAGAATTGCCGCCGCGGAGTTTGGGTATGGCTTACCGGTTGACCTGCAGAACGAACTGGCAGCTGATGAAAATGAAAATGTCAGGATCGCCCTAGCAAAAAATACCGGACTGAAAAAGGAAATAGTTAAAAAACTTCAAGCAGATAGTTCAGCAGCTGTACAAACTGAAGCCAAAAAACAAAAGACCGGTTTTTTTAAAGGATTATTTAGATGAAGAAAGCATTTTTTCCAATTTTATTGGTTTCATTGATTTTATGCCAATCATGTAAAGAGCGGACTACTAAAGTAAATTATATGCCGCTGGTAAAAGAACTGCACCAGATAGAATGTGAGCAGGTTAAAAGTTCAGGGATGAACTTTACCGTAAATGATACAAATATTTATACATTCCGCGGAATTGCTTTCGATAGAATTATGACCAAAGACCCAAACGCGAGATTAATTGCACACTATGAAGACCTTTATCAAAAATTAGCCGCCATGGAGTATTTTATGGAAGAAAATGAAAAAGTTGAATACAGAAATGATGTAAAGACCGAGTATTTAATTCCATGTAAATGAGCGATTCTGTACAAAAACTGATATAAATTGATACGGGTTTATCTGTATATTTTATCCCTAAATAATGATATTTTTGTAAATAATGACACAACTTCTCGAATCAAGATCAAACAAAATAGCATTAACGCTGCTTGTGATAGCCGGAATATTCTGGCTTGGCGGTATTAATATCAGAACGTTAATTGGCAACGAACTGCTTGATTATGATCAGTTCGATTTCCGCACTTCAATTCCACCTGACAGGGAAAATACACTTTTCCAGATGCTTTCTAACGCGTCGCTTGTAGTTGTGATAAGCTATTTCATCGTATTGGTTTCAGCGATATGGTTTACCGTGACAACCAAACTTAAAATGAAAGAGAATGGCTGGCTGTTAATGAGCACCATACTGTTCTTTATGTTTGTACCTGTTGAGTTTTACACAAATTATCTTGATATAAGGTTCATGATACTTTTTCACCAGGGACCTCCCAATCATGATGAGCTGTTAAAGCTTTTCGGAGAAAGGATAGGTGCCTTCCGGGGAGTGCCGGTGATCGCAATGCTTTGTTATTATACAATTATTCCGATTGTAATATTTAAGCCATTAAGGAGAATTAAGGATACCAATGAAGAAAAAAAAGCCGGTTGATCCCGAGTTAAAGCAAATGCTTGCTGAGCTTGAAGATGTTGCAGACAGGCTTGGCTTTAAAGTCCGCTATGAAAAAGGTAACTTCGCAGGCGGCTATTGCATATTAAAGGAATCAAGACTGCTTGTTGTGAATTCACGCAACGAAGTTGAGCGAAGGATAATAATAGTGGCAAAGAGCTTGAAGGAAATTGGCATTGATGATATTTTTGTGAAGCCGAACGTTAGAGAGATTATTGAGAAAGAAAGCTCCAGGAAGCTTTCGCAAAACGAAGAAGTAACAGAAACCGCCGAGAGTGAGTAATCAGAAGGAAACGATGAACGGGGAACATGAATGAAAGTAACAGTTTTAGGAAGCGGTACCTCTCAGGGCGTTCCAATTGTTGGATGCGGCTGCGCCGCATGTACTTCCAAAGACCCTAGGGATAAAAGATTAAGAGTTTCAGTTTTCATAGAAACTGATGTTAGTATTAACAACAAGCCTTTAAGAATTTTAATAGATACATCACCTGATTTCCGTCAGCAAATGCTGGTAAATAACATTACAGATATTGACGCTGTATTATATACCCATTATCACATTGATCATATTATGGGACTCGATGATATACGCCAGATAAACCAGCTCCACAGAAAGCAAGTAGAGCTTTACGCCAACCATGAAACCGCCGAGAGGATAAAGCAGACTTTCAGTTACATTTTTGATGAAAATACATATAAAGGCGGAGGCATTCCGCAGGTAAACCTGCATGAAATAGACCTTAAACAATTTGATGTTTTGGGACAACCCGTTATACCAATTGAATATAAACACGGACCAACTACGGTTTTCGGTTTCCGTATTGGTGACTTTGCATATTTAACAGACTGTAACTTTATCCCTGAGTCAGAGTTCCCAAAACTGGAAGGTTTAAAAGTATTGATAATTGACGCATTAAGATACCGCAAACATGAAACACACTATTCCGTTGATGAAGCAATAGCGGTTTCACAAAGAATAAATGCCGGGCACACATATTTTACCCATATGACCCATGATATTCTACATGCAGAAGCAAGCAGCAAGCTTCCTGCCGGTATTGAGTTTGCTTATGATGGTTTGAAATTTGAAATTTAAAAGATTTTTACCACTAAGACACTAAGAGCACTAAGTTAATTGTAAATTTAATTACTAACCTAATATAAATTAAAATGACACAAAAATATATTAATGACTTAGCGTATAATGTGGTTGGATGCGCAATTGAAGTTCATAAAATAATGGGACCTGGTCTTCTTGAAAGTATATACCAAAAATGTATGCTTAAAGAATTAAGTTTAAATGGAATAGAAGCAAGACAGCAATTCAGAATACCTCTCATATATAAAGGTGAAGACCTTGACTCAGAATTAATAATAGATATTTTAGTAAAAGATACTTTAATAGTTGAATTGAAGTCTGTTGAAAAAACATTACCTATTCATAAAGCTCAATTACTTACATATCTTAAATTAACAGAAAGACCTAAAGGTTTATTAATAAATTTTAACACTGAAAATATTACAGCAAGTTTAGTTTCAATGGTAACTGATAAATTCGCAGGATTGCCTAAAGAATAAGCTTAGTGTTCTTAGTGTCTTAGTGGTGGAAAAAATAATGGATATAGATAATTTACAGGAAATATGGGCACAGATAAGACTCGTGCTTAAATCACATCCCTGGCACGGAGTGCCGATTGGCAACAATATACCTTCGGTAGTGAATACATACATTGAAATAGTACCTACCGATACTGTTAAGTATGAGATTGAAAAGAACAGCGGCTATCTGAAGGTCGACAGACCCCAGAAGTACAGTAATATTTGCCCAACACCGTACGGCTTCGTTCCGCAAACACTTTGCGGCACAAAAACAGCCGAGTTCTGTATGGAAAAAACCGGACGAACGGGAATAAAGGGAGATGGTGACCCGCTGGATATATGTGTACTCACCGAAAAGGAAATCACACACAGTGATATATTTCTTAAAGCTGTTCCAA
Source organism: Ignavibacteria bacterium (assembly GCA_041859235.1). GTDB lineage: Bacteria > Bacteroidota > Ignavibacteria > Tepidaquicellales > OLB5 > OLB5. Next base: position 25,300 of record JBHEKV010000222.1, read on the forward strand.
TTGGCGGCCTTAGAATGATAGACGGCAACGAAGCTGATGATAAGATCATTGCTGTGATGGAAGGTGACGGAATTTTCGGTCACTGGATCGATATCACTGATGCTCCGATAACATTGACGGAAAGATTGAAACACTACTTCTTAACATACAAGGATGCCCCCGGTGCTGAGCACAGGAATTGCGAAATTACACATGTATACGGCAGAGAAGAAGCGCACGAGGTGATAAACAGGAGCTACGAGGATTATCTCGCGAAGTATGGGGATCTTGACCGCCTGCTGAAGATGGATCACGACAGGCTAAAAGACAAATAAAATTTCCGCAAGGATACCAAACCACCACTTGGCTTAGCCAGGCTAATGACTGACTAATTAGTATCCCTGCGGAATAAATCTAAACTTTATTACTTTTACAGCCTCAAACTTTAAATATATGACAAGTCTGTGTTTACCCGGCAGTTGTTTTTTTGCGGTACAACTTTTTTTGCCTTTTCATTTCTGCCTTTTGCCTTCTCGATACTACCATTCACCGAATATGAAGCTGTTTTGTCCGGTGATCTTGTGTCCTGCAATATTATCAGTAACTGACACTGTAAAGCCGACAGAGTATGGAGAATCTTTATTATCTGTGAAATTATCAAAAGCAGATCTTGATCCGAACGCATTCATTGTAATATCATATACTCCCGCGCCAACTGTCTTAACTGTAACGGGTCCGTTGAACTTCACATCAAGCTGACCGGGGAAGTCATCAGAAATGGTTACCCTGTAGCATGTGCTGCTCTGCAGCTGTGTTACCCTGGTATCTTCACCCATTGATGCAACTCTCTGCATGTTGATCTTCGGCTTTTCATTCGGCTTAAGTTCAACTGTCTTGGTTGAATTCCCCACTTTGATCGTTACCGTACTTTGTCCGCCCGTCTGGAAAGTCTTTGAACTCTTTGGCGGTATAGAAGTGATACCTTCAACTTCTAACGGAGTATCATACGGATTGTTAAGTGTATTGTTGGTGTACTGTGTTAGCTGAATATTACCTATCCTGATCTCCTGCATTTCACCCGGATCTTTTTTCTCTTCTTCCTTCTTTATCTCCGGCTGCTGGATCTGCGGATTGTTGGTCGTAAATGTGTTAACAGGCGTGGATGAGATCTGGACATTCATGGGATTTACGACAAGCTGTTTTATCTTGTCATCCATTTTTGCCAGGTCTTCTTTTTTTATTATCACATATAAGTTTGTATCAACTATGATAGATTGCTTAATGATCTCATAAAGTTTCTGGAGTGAATCCGGTGAAAGGAAAACCTTCGGCTTTCCGTCATCTTCTACCACCTGGGTAAGATCAAGGTTCGCGCCCTTGATGGCAATTACACACACTACAAATATGTATAACGCCTGGTAGATTATAAATTTTACGTCTTTCTGTTTTTTCATGGTATTTTAGCAATAATTATTAAACAAAAATAGCCCTTACAAAAGGCTATTCAAATAGAGGGCTATACCTGTTTTTCTAGGTAGAAATACTTAGTGCTAAAATGCTGTTTTATGCCGAATTGCGTACAAAAGCAGGGCATGCGGACCCTTAAGTCCCAGTTTACTGCAAATATTATTTCTGTGGTTCTCAATCGTTCTTACGCTGCGGAAAAGTTCATCGGCTATCTGCGCGCTTGTTTTGTTCTGCGCAATGAGTTTTAATATTTCCTTTTCTGCATTTGTTAATCTATCAAGCTCAGTTTGTTTTGGGGCTGTTTTATTCTTTTCGACAAGATAACCTGATATTGCCGAACTGATATAATATTCACCTGCAGCAACGCGTTTTATGCAGTCAATCAGATCATTTGCAATACTTTCCTTTAGTACATAAGCTTTAATATCAAGCTCTAATGCTTCATCAAAGTATTCTTTATCTTTATGAATAGTGAGAATTACAATTTTTACAGGCAGCTTTTCTGATTTTACCTTCCTTGCAACATCTAGTCCGCTTAAACCGGGCATATCAATATCAAGTATCGCGATATCGGGCTTCTTTTCTTCTATCAGCTTCAATGCATCATCGCCATTTGCCGCTTCGCCGGTGATCTCAATGCCGTCATCTTCAGATACAATGCTCAATATTCCCTTACGGAAAATATGATGGTCATCGGCTATTATTAATTTTATTTTTTCCAAAATGATTCTAAATTCAAAAATTGTTTTTGATTAGCCACGGTCTTCAGACCGTGGATTAAAATTCCAGAGAGCTCAGGGCTTTCTTGACTTATTGAGTGCAACGAAAGAAGTAGCCCGCATTTATGAATTATAAGCTAATTGCGGCTAAAGCCGCTATTTGTAAAAACTCTGATCCACGACCTGAAGGTCGTGGCAATTCAAATGATTCATTTATTATTTTATTGGAACGGTTATCTTAAAATCAGTCCCTTTTCCTTTTTCTGAGCTGAACTCATAAACTGCCTTTATCATTCGTAATCTTTCATCAATGTTTATCAGCCCGAATCCAAGCTTTGCAGGATCCGTGTTTTCAAATCCAACACCATCATCAATAATTTCAGTCACAATAAACATTACGGACTTCCTTACATTAAATGTAACGTTTTTAGCGCCGGAATGTTTCATGATATTGTTAAGCAGTTCCTGTACCACTCTGAAATACTGCACTTCATTTCCCCGGGAAAGGATGTTATCAATATTATCAATTTTACATGTGAAGT
>JBHEKV010000111.1:0-13743 GCA_041859235.1 Ignavibacteria bacterium
AAGCTGCTTCGGCAGCTTTATTTTTTGAACCCATACTTTTGATCTTCTTCAGTATCATTTTCATCTCATCAGAATTCCTTAAATTCGCATAAAGGTATGTACCCGCTGCAATGAAGTATACAGACCCGAGAATTATCCTTACTGCAAGTTTAAGATCAAAATAATAACTTACCGCAACTATTGCTGCCGCAGGCAGAAATAACGCGGCTATCTTGAAATATCCGTAATCAACAGGGTATAACTTTTGCGAAACCGAAAGCGTGAGCAGGAATATCAGGAAGTTCGCTGTCATTATAGATAAAGCCGCACCAACAGCCCCTATAGTCGGGGTCAAAAGGAAGTTCATAAAAATATTTACTGCTGCAGCAGTTAAAGTTATCCATATAGTATGCTGTGCCTTTTTGGTTATGGCAATTCCGATCGACACAATAAAATATCCGCTGAAGAACACTACGCTCATACACAAGAACGGCACAACTGCCTTGGCAGAATAATATGCAGGCTGTGTGAAAACTTTCAGAATATCAATAGAAAACATTGAAATGAAGAACACAGCAAGAATATTGACAACAAAATATATGAAAAAGACTTTTGCGTATATCTTCTTTGCGTTGGGCTCATATTGTATATCCATTGCGTAGGGAGACCATGCCATTTGAAGCGCACCTGAAACCAGCCCCAAGAATGATGCCAGCTTGAACCCCACTGCGTAAATGCCGATATCAGCAATATTGCGGTAGTGTGCCAAAAAATAGCGGTCTGTGGTAGTGAGTATCCATACCGCGAATGCGGTTCCAATTAAAGGACTGCCGTAGGCCAGGATCTTCTTAGCCCACTTGCCTGAAAAATGGAAGCCATACCTTTTGAACACATAAAATATTGTAAAGCCTGCCATTAATCCGTATGAAATAACGCTTGCCATAATTGCTCCCCATACGCCTTTTTTGAGTATGAGAATGAAGTAAATATTGAGTCCGATATTTACCAGCAGATTTGATACAGAAACGAAGGTGAACACCCACGGACGTTTTTCAAATCTTATCAGATCTGTAAAGAAAGAATATACAGACTGTACTGCAAGTGAAATACCAGTCAGGATAAGAAATAATGAATAATCTTTACCGAATATCAAGAAAGTTAATTTATGTGAGAGTAAGCCCACTATTATGAATGCAGCCGAAGCGAACGTTAACCGTATTATTAGGGTTGATGAAACCATAACGGGACGCTCTTCTGTGTGTTCCTTCCTGAAGAAATAATAGCTTAGAGATGAGTCAGTGCCGGATACTACAAGATATATGCTGATTATTGCAACAGTGCCAAGCAGATCCAGAATTCCATAATCTTCCGGGGTCAGCAAAGCCGTATACAAAGGCAGCAGAAATACACCTATGAATTTCTGTATGTATGTGCTGAGTCCGTAAATAAGCGATTCCTTGAAGAATCTTTTAAGCAAACTGATTATTTCCTTTCAAGTAGTTCAAAATATTGTTTAGCAATCATCTTTGCATTGTGGTATTTTTCAGTATATTCTCTTGAACGAATTCCTGTTTCTATCAGAGTTGAGGGATCATTTAAAATGCCTTTTAATACATCATACAGATTATCAGGGTTAGCGTTAATAACAGGCATTTCAGCCGGGGAATGATTGGCGATATCTTCCCTGATGTAGCATACTACGGGTTTCCCCATTGCCATACTTTCAATAGAAAGCAGCCCGTAAAAACCAACAAGCATCTGGTCAATTACAAGGTCTGCCGCAGCAATTTCTTTGTAAAGCTCTTCTGCCTTAACATTGTTTATAACCTTAAACTCGAATTCATATTCTTTTTTCAATCTATCTATTGCGGCTGTAATATATTGTGTACCTTTGTATTCGGGGTTAGATGGAGCATGCAGGATCTTCAATTTTTTGGAAGGATTAACTCCGGTATAAACGAATTTTTCTGCATCAACAGGAAACAAAGCCGCATGATACTCCTTATTCAGTGATCCCGCGGCTTCTTCCGCGCTTAACAGAATATCAAAATTTTTTTCAATCTCCCTTATTTTTCCCGGTTTTGTTACAATAACGCAGCCGGTAAAACGTTTATATTCATCGGGGCAATTGCGGCAGGGATTCCATTTATACTTTTCAACTTTTTCAGGCAGCCTGATATCGCAGCCTGTGAAGATCACCATTGTCTTTTTACCGAAGAACCTGAAAATCCGGATATCTTTGTAATCAGGCAGCAATGAACCGGTAGAGTCGAATATGAAGTAATCGTATTTGAAAAGAAGTTTGATGATAAGGAAGAACTTCTGAAATTTCCGTATAAGAGAGTTTTCTGAGTAAGCAATGATCTTATCTGTTTCATAACCGAATATGTGCTCATTCATTGAGTAAAAATCAGCCGAAATGCCGTTCTGCTCAAATCCCTTCTTCAGGCTGGTGAATATTCCGGCGATGTTTTCAAGACCCAGGAAGACTTTTTTGTTTGAATGCATTTGGTAATTTTAAAATTGAGTTAGTAAAGGGTGACAATCAGCAGGGATTTTGACTACCAGTAATGCTTTTTATATTTTTTATAGAATTCAATTGTCTTTCTAATTCCATCTTCAAGCGTAACCGCAGGAAACCAGTCAATAGTTTTTCTGATCTTTGTTATATCGGCATAATAATCGCCGGGCTCCAGCGCTTTACGCTCAGTAGTAAACTCCGTGTAATCAACACTGCCTGTGCCTGTAATATCAATTATCTTCTTAGCCAGCTCAACAAAGCTCAGCGGCACGCCGGAACCAACATTATAAACTTCACCGTATGCTCCTGGAGAATCCGCAATTTTTATCAATGATGCAGTCAGATCATCAATATACAGGTAATCTCTCAATATCCTTCCATCGCCAAATATGGGAATAACCTCATTGTCCATCGCTTTCCTTATGAACCAGTTGAATACTCCGTATTCATCATGCGCCATCTGGTGGCGCGGACCGAATGTATTTGTTATTCTTAAACAAAGCGACTTAATATGGTGCAGGTTATGATAAGTTAAAACAATACGTTCGGCTGCAAAATTTGTTATTGCGTATATGCCAATAGGATTGATAGCGTGATTTTCTGCGACCGGAAGTGTTAATGAAGAACCGTATTCACCCCTGGTACCTGTAAATATAACCCTGGCTTCGGGATTGTTCATTCGCAGCGCTTCCATCAGGACAAGAGTTCCTTCAACGTTTATGGATAGATCATTCAGGGGGTCCTTTACGCTATCAACATGGTTAACCTGCCCCGCTATATGAAATATAAAGTCCATTCCTTTAACAAGGTGGTTCATCGAAGTTGGATTTCTGATATCCGATATATTAACCTTAACTTTATCTTTAACAGGTTCTATGTTAAATAAATTTCCGCCCTGCCTTGGCAGCATATTATCAACTATCAGGACTTCAGCGCCAAGCTCAGCAAGTTTTATGCATAAATTGCTGCCAACAAAACCCAAACCTCCGGTTACCAGTACTTTTTTTGATCTGAAATTATTTTTCATAATTAATTTTATTTACAATAATCCTTCTGCCAGGCAGGTATAGGCAATATCTTTTAGTTTATGCGTCGTCAGTTCTTTTTCTTTGCATCGTTTAAGCAGGTTCATAAGCAGATCGCGGGTTCCGGGAACTTCATTGTTTCTGTAATCCAGAAGTTTCCTGGGGTCATTCATATAGTTTTTCGCTTCGTTATACCTGTACTTATTTTCGGTATTCAGGAAAATATGTATCGGGTGAAAGTCGAAAATTACAAGCTCATCAGTATCTATTTCCATTCGTGCATCTTCAAAACTGTAACCATAAGCCCAGTGCACGTCATCTTCCCAGTTAAAGGGTATTCTTATCAGGTTATTCCACAGCTTAAACGCCTTCATTCCGTATTGATAAGGCATAAAAGTGTTTGCTTCATAAAGCATCTTTTTGTCCGCAAATTTCTGCAGCATCGGAATACTCTGCATCATAGTGTGCGTTCTTACTCCAACAGCTCCAGGGTGAGAGTCAAGTATTTCGTCAAGTATATCGTCATAGGAAGTATTGCTGCCGCCTCTTAAAAGAGGATGGAAATTCGGGTGAATGCCAATTTCAAAAAGCTGCCTGTTTGCCTTTGTCAGTTCAAGTGAATGATGAGTTGAAAACATAGTGCATTTCACCCCGAACATTTCAAAGATGTTAAGTGTATCAGCAATAACTTCTTCAGGAGCCCAGTCGATATCGCAGGTAAACGCCAGCATAAATATGATTTTATGTTGATAAATTCAAATATAACTGAAATAAAATTAAAAATGTTTCTCTTAAAATAGTATATTGAAGGACTGTATTTTTTACGATCTGAATCTTCTACATTGTATTCAATTGATACTTTGGTTAATTTTGTGGACTTAAATACATATTTATTCTACTGAAAACATGGCTGGTAAGATCACAAATTTTTTCAAAATGGCTTCTAGGCTGAAGTTTACATCTCTGGTAACTTTCTACCGGCTGAAATATTTCACTAAAGACGACAAAAGTATACACAGGCTGAGCCTTAAAAATGGTCTTATACTGAATGTGAACAAAAACCAGGGAGATCTTACAACCTTGTTTGAAGTTTTTGTTGATGAAGATTACAGATTTGGCGAAAACACAAATGAACAGATAAATATCATAGATATCGGAGCAAATGTGGGTTATTTTTCGCTCTATATTTCGAAGAAATTCCCAAGTGCAAGAATTTTTTCATTTGAACCTTTTCCGGACACATTCCTTCGCCTAAATGAACATTTTTCAGTTAATAATATCAAAAATGTTACTCCTTATAATCTGGCTGTAAGCGATTTTGAGGGTAAATCTAAGTTTTATTCATTTGAATGGACCGGATGTAACACTCTTATTGACGGAGAGTTTGATCAGTCACAATCAAAAGTAACGGAAGTTGACTGTGTTAAGTTTGAAGATCTAAGGATGCTGACTGGAACTGAGAAGTTCGATTACGCAAAGATCGATTGTGAAGGAAGTGAGTACCCGATGCTGCTTAACTCTTCCAATGAATCAATTAAAGCTGTCAGGAAATACATAATAGAAGTTCATAACTCGGATAGATACAGCAAAAATGATCTTGTTGCACGATTTTCATCACTTGGTTACAGAATAAATACTACAGATAACCTCCTGATTGCTGAGATTTAGCCTTGCTAATTGTTTTTACCCAATAGTATTGATAAGCTATCCGGACCGCAGTTAAAAAGCAGGTCAAGGATATTCATGTACGGCTGAAATTCAGGTGAATTAAACTGAGTATATACGGGATGAGTATACTTCTGGAATATTATCTTTAACCCGGTACTGTTCCACAGATCCATATCCAGGTAATTTATTCCTTCGGCGCCTGAAATATAAGTATCAGCATTAACATGGTTAGTTATATCTATCAATGCCTGTGTACTTGTTGATGTAATTTCGGGTAACTCGCTGCTCCTGATGAATTTTGTTTTCAACCCAAGATGCTCAGCGGCGGCTTTGATTATGCTTATATTCAGATCTGCCACATACTCATTTTTTGAATTATATATTTCTTCGTAAACAGGGGAGTAGTCTTTAAAGAACGGAGCCCTGCCGTAGATCACTTTAATAGAACGCCAGTTTTTGGCAAGGTTCTTTTCGGGATCCTTGATCTTAACTTCAAATATCTTCTGCCCAAAATCATGGAGTATTGGCATTGATATCCACTGCCAGCCATTGGCGGTACAAAGTTTGTTCCTGTTCTGCCAATCATTTTTTTTGAATTGAGTTGTATCATAGAGAACAAAAATATCCGCATTGAAGGCTTTTTCGAAGAACCCAAGGTATGGCAGGTAATTGGGCTGATGTATTGTACAGATCATATTTTCCCGGTTATTCAATTACTTTTATTACATCAAAACCTTCAACATACCTGTCATTAAGTAAAATATCAAATGCCCTGTACTCCGCCAGACCTTCTACTGCTCTATCAGCCATATATCCTTTGCCACCCTGGGATGAATGGATCTTCACAGCCTTTACTTTAAGTCCTATGTAGTCCGAAATATCAACAAAGTAATTTGGTGAAAATTTCCTTGAGGTACTTGGAGTTTCATAGGCATATACTTCTTTAATCGTCCGGCAGGCAACCATACATGCATTATAAGTTGCCCTGTGATCCTGGTGAGTGTCAGATTCAGTAGGAATAAAAACCGCATCGGGCTCGAGCTGTTTTAAATATTTCTCTATGATAGTAATCGTTTCAGGACCTTCACTTATGAACCTGTCAGGCAGGTTTTCTATGTAGAGTTTTGCGCCAATGAGTGATGCGGATTCAACCGCTTCTTCAACCCTGTTTGTGTTTTCTGTTCCTCCCTCACCCTTTGTCAATACAAGGAAGTTGACTTCATCGCCCTTTTTTTTATACTTTGCCATTGTTCCAAAGCAGCCAAGTTCAATGTCATCAGGATGCGGCCCGATAGCGAGAATTTTTTTCATAATACTGAAATTTTGTTTATATTTTAAAAATTTTTCACAGAGATCTGAATACTTTTTCCATTCTTGCTGAAACAGCTTCAAGCGAGTAATATTTCACAACGGATTCCCTCATGTTCTTATATTTCCCGGGATTATTCAGCACACGAATTATAGCATCTTCGTAATCTTTTTCGTTTTCAGGCACTTCACCAAGCTCATCGGCATTACTGCCCAGATAATTCTTCAGTGAGTTGCTTACAACGGGTGTATTGCAGGCCAGGCTTTCAAGCGGAGCGATACCTGTTCCTCCAAAATAATCACTTCTCAAATTAAGCAACACATAAACATCAGCTGCGCAATAATACTTAAAAAGCTCAACATTAAGTACCCTGCCAATAATGCGGGCGCCGCTTTTTTCCGCAAGTTCGTAATATTCCTCACCCCATTTGCCTTTTTCTTCATTCCCTACAATTAACAGCTCAGTATCAGGCAAATGTTTCTTTATTCTCAGCCAAATTTCAATTAATCTATCAACTTGTTTATATTTATACAGTTTACCAACATATAAAATGTACTTTTTATCCGCCTCAAGATCCAGGTCCTTTCTTGCCTCAAGCCTTGGGATATTCTTAAATTTGTGTACATCCAGTCCTGTAGAAAAGATCTCATGGTTCATTAACGGATTTGCCATTTTAATATACTTAACCTGGTTTACATCACATACCAGAAAATAGCTGATATATCTGAATACTTTCTTTTCGGCAATTTTGCCAATAAACGCCTTAAACTTTCTCAGGCCCTTTGATTCTTCAGCCAGGAAAAAGGGAGACCAATCACCATGATGTGTAGTTACGATCTTCGCGCCTCTGAGAAAATATGCTGCCTGGTATGTTTGCCAGTTATGTGTATGAACAATAAAAAAGATCGTATCTTTATCTTGTTTGGCTTTTTTCAGTTCGCTTATATACTTTGCTGAAAAATAACCAAGTTTACTGAAATGAAAAGCCCCAAAGACCCTGAAGTATATGCCATCCAAATGTTTTTCATGGTAGCTTCCTTCGCAATACCCGTCAATTCTCCATACTTCAGTTTCATAATTTTTAAGATAATTATTAAAAAGCCTGCCAAAAGTACTTCCAAAGCCATACGTGTAGAAGCGATTATCACTATCAGGCTTCACCGGGAACTGGCTTGGTTCGTAATTAAAGCACAATACAATGATCTTTTGTTTCATAGTTTAAGATGGTACACTTCAAAAGCTTCCGCGTATTCAACGCCGAATTGTGCTCCTCTGGCTCTCATCAGCCCTTTCATTACTTCCCTGGAAAAATAATAACCGCCGCTTTTTGTAGTTGACCATTGGGACTTATATGACTGTGAAGCTTTTATTTTCAGATTAACCAGTTCAACCGGAAGTTTAACATGCATATTTGGCATGAAATCATACCCGCTTCGTATTACTTCATAGCCAAAGATCGATTTTTCACGGAAAAGTCTGATCACTTCATCTGCCAGAACAATATGATCCTGATGTATATCATGGATTGGAGGCGTAAACACAACATCAACATCCGTCTTTGTTGCGATATCATACAAAATGTTTCTGATCTTTGAACGGTAATCATGAAAAATTCTGGTCGGAATATCATAAACTGTACACGGAATTTTATCCAGTCCCAGGATCTTAAAGGACTTATCCTTCTCTTTCAGGTTTCTCAGTTTGCCGTCTTCATATCTATCAGACATTACATAGATCCTGAGATTTATCGTATCGAGATATTTCAGAATTGTACCGGAACAACCAACCTCGAAATCATCCGGGTGCGCGCCAAATACAACCACATTCTTTTTCTTATTTTTCCTGCCAGAAGATATTATGCTGTCTATCATATGATTGAATTATACGTTTAGTTTCAATGTTTCGGTTTTTTTACAAGGAATAGACGCCTCATCATAAGAAGCAAAATTCCGTTTATATAAATTATCAGCATGAAAAAATACATAAACGTTTTGATACCCACATAATAAAAGCCGTTTTTAACAATTGGAAAGTTATTAGAAAACATATACAGGTAATAGTTAAAGTTCCCATAGAAAATAGAAACCAGTTTCTTCAGGACCCTGTTCTTCCATTCAGGTCTTGAAAATACAACATTTTCGTAATACTTGAAATAATCCTTTCCTACTAAAGAACGTTTCGTGAGAAGTATACTATCCTGGACGATCTCGTCTTCTCTTCTGAAAGTATGCTTATTTGATATTTCAACTGCGTTCAAATAATCATTAAAAGCAGAGAGCTTGAACCTGAATCCGTAAGTAGGGTCAATAACATACCATTTCTGATGTTTGCTTGAAAACACTTCGCAAACAACGTGCAGCGGGTAACCAATATTATCAGAGTATCCTACCTTATCGTTATCACCGCCCTGCAAATTAACAAGTCTGCATGGTACCCCGTATCTATCACAAATATTCTTGAAAATCACACAGTTTGTCCCGCATTCTGCTATTCCCAGATTATCAATATTGGAATTAAAGTCTTGCAATACCCCGGCAATAAGCGTATCGTTATTCTTAAGAAGCTCACTGTTCACCAGTCGCGAATTATCAATCCTGAATTCTGAGGGGTCTTCGGTAAACTCATTCAATTCCTTTATCTTTACCGAACTGTAGAATACCTGATTGTAATAGATCATCTGTTCCTGTGATTTTGAAACTACGAAGTAAACAGAATCCATATTCATATTATCTTCGAAATTGAAGAAGATCTTATTTGTCTTATCGTAAGTTGAATCAGGGAACTCGACAGACACTGTATCATAATATTCATACCCCGTATTATGACCTTTGAGCCTGAACCTCTTGTTTCCTTCAATTGCCACAAGATTCTTACCGGTGAACTTAAGCTTGATCCGGTTTATATTATCATATTCAAGCGGGCTTGAGTATACATCTTCCAGATTGACGATCGGAATATACGAGCTGCTTCCCCAGGCGCTATCAAACAGCCTGCTGGATAAGAATAACAGTACAACAAATACTGCTGTCAGTATCAGTATTCTTCTGAATGAGTATGATTCTAGTATGAATTTTATCAACTATAAAAAAAATGTTTACGCTAAATTAATGTAAATATCGGATAATTAATACTTATTTTGTTATCTGTTTTGCAGGCCGGCAGGTAACCGCATGCTGCCGCTGAAGAGTTTAAGGAAATTATTCAGGCTCAGAAGCCGCCATATTTCCCAGCTGTAATCTCTTGTTTTGTTGAAGTGGGTTTCAAGATTATTTTTCAGGCTTTGTCTGTCCACATATTCATACAGAGGGACTGTACTCCCCAAGAGTTCATCATGTATAAAATCCTTAAGTGAACCAAGTGTCCACTCAGCAAAGGGAACAGGGAATCCTAGCTTGTCTTTTCTTTTAACTACTTCCGGAGGCAGATAAGGTCCCAGGGCTTTTCTGTATAGAGGTCTGGAAACTCCCTTATAAGAAAGGTAATTCGAGCTTAAGTTAACTCCCAATTCTACAAGCCTGTAATCCAGGAACGGTACACGGCTTTCAATTGAATGTGCCATTGAAGACCGGTCTTCATAATGCAGCAATGCCGGAATAGTCATATTACTTATAAAATGGTATGATAGACTCCCTAGATAGCTGCCGAATTTCCTGGCCGGCTCAACATCAAAATACAGGGCGCTCCTGTCAATTTTATTCAGCAGCTCTGTGTTTATAATTGTGAATCTGGCAGAGAGTTTTGATCTTGTCATATACCCATACTGCCTGGGGAAAAGCCAGCTCGTGAATGAATGCAGTCCGTTCTTATTAAAGAATTTCATAAAATTCGGCGATTCCGCCGCAATCCTGAAAATATTTTTATCTCTTAATACTCCCCGTAAATACGCGCCCATCTGGAAGTACCCGCCAAACACTTCGTCACCGCCCTGTCCGTCAAGAAGTACTTTTACCTTTTGGCCTGCCTTCTGCATCACGTACCACTGCGGGTACAAACCGGGACCTTCTGTCGGGATTTCCTGGTAATAACACAGCTTTTCAAATGTTTCTGCAAACTCTGATTCCTGAGGAATTACTTTGTTTGGCGTACACCTGAAGCGTTCATTAACAATATCTATGTAGTAAGATTCATCACAATCTTTTTCATTCCAAACCGCGGAAAATGTTTGTATGTTCTTTTCGCCAGCATCGGATGCGAGTGATACTATACTTGATGAATCGAATCCGCCGCTCAAACATGTTCCTACTGGTACATCACTCCTGAAACGGAGCTTAATCGAATCTTCGAGCAATTCAACAATTGAGCCCGCAAGCTCTTTTTCGCTTAGGGGTGAATGCGCCCGGGCTTGGACTTCATAATATCGTATGATATCAGTTTTACCGTTTTCGTAAATGAGATAGTGGGATGAGGGAAGTGAATTTATTTCTTTCAGGTAAGTATCATTGCTGTTTAGCCTGTTTCCATAAATGAGGTAGAATGGTATTTTCTCTTTATTTACAGTAAATTTAAAATTCCTGTAAGCGGCAAGCGGTTTCAGTTCGGATGAAAATGCAAAATAATTATGTTCTTTTGAATAGTACAGCGGCTTCACGCCAAAGCGGTCTCTTGCCAGTATCAGTCTTTTTTTTCCTGAATCCCAAATAGCAAAAGCCCACATGCCGTTGAATTTATTCAGGCACTCTATCCCCCAGTGCAGGTATGAGTTTATAATAACTTCAGTATCTGATGCTGTTCTGAAATGAAAACCTGCGCTTTTGAGTTCTTCTCTGAGCTCAATGTAATTATAAATTTCGCCGTTATAGGTCAGCCAAATGTTACCCCCTGCGTCACTCATAGGGCAATGGCCATTACCGCTAAGATCTATGATAGAAAGCCTTCTGTGCGCAAGGATAACCTGCTCGCCATTGGAATTATCAAAATTGAGCAGCGGGAATCTCTTTTTTATTTCATCAGGGGAATCATCACCCGAGAATTGCATGGCTTCAGAATCAGAAGTATTGATAAATACAAATCCCTCATCATCAGGGCCTCTGTGCCCTATCAGACTGTTGGCTTCTTTAATCTTCCTTTTTAAATCAATATCAGCGGTTATCAGTCCGTTTATTCCGCACATCCGGTTAGAATAAGCCTCCGTTAAGATTTATAGTCTGACCGGTAAGGTATTTTGATCTCTCGCCGCTAATGTACTTGATACAATCAACTATTTCCAAGGGGTCACCAAACTGTTTAACCGGTATTGATTCCTTTATCTGTCCTCTGATCTCCTCCGGTATCTGATACAGTAAACCCGCGTCAAAGTAGCCCAGTGAGATCATATTTGCTGTAACGTTGTTTTTGATAACTTCTTTGGATACAGTTTTACAGAGTCCGCCCAGGCCGGCTTTTGAAGCTGAGTAAGCTGCTGTTCCGGCAACTCCAATTTGAGGCACCACGGACGAAATATAAATGATCCTTCCGAATTTGTTTTCTTTCATTAACGGGAGTACATGTTTTGTGCAGAAAAAGGGACCAGTAAGGTTTACTGCCAAAACCCTGTTCCAGTCTTCTGAAGTAAGCTTCCAGCTCATGGCATTGATGGAAATTCCCGCGTTATTAACTAGTATATCAATTGAGCCAAAATCTTCTTTAGCGTTATGTACAAGTTCTGCAACTTCTTCCTCTTTTGTAATATCTGCTTTGTAAGCCTTAACTTTTACATTAAGGTTACTAATGCCCTTAATGTTATCTGTGATGCTTTCTGTGTTTGAATTATACTGCAATGCAAGGTTGTAACCTGCTTCGGCTAAACCGGCAGTTATATATTTGCCCAGTCCGCCTGAAGCGCCCGTTAAAAGAACATTTTTAGTTGTCATTGTTGTTTTTTATTTACCTGCAATTACTAGATCATAAGTCTGATTTCTTACCTTATTAAGGTCAGCTATCATGAAAAGTTCTTTGTTGTTTCTGATGCTGTCAATCTGCCATCCCATTCGCATAAAAAGGATAATTGAGCCGTTATTGGTTTTCGGCCAAAAACCTTCCTGGTGAGTGAATCCTGCTTCAATTCCTGCCTGGCATAATTTGATAATATGAAGTTTGGCGAAGTTAAAGCTCCGGGTGTCTTTCCTTGCATAAGTACAATGATTATGAATTATCTTATCGTATACCGATGAAAAATTCACGAAGCATATTTCATCCTTTTGATTGAGTATAGTGAAGCTGAATTTGAATTTATCCTTAAGGGGATTCAGGAAATACTCTTTTGATTCTTCATTCCAGCCATATTCCCGGCTGTATTCACGCCTTATTCCGTTCACAAAGTTCATGAAGTCATCAGCGCGTTCATCCATCAGCTCTTTTGTAATGTGAGCTATCCTGAACCCGTTTTCTGCAAGTTTTGCTGAAACGAACTCATGGAAGTTGATACTGTTATAGTCCATAGTTATAATAAAAAAAGGTGAGCCGGATTTATTATGTACCGAAATTATTCATAAGTACCTGCCTGATCACATAAGCTACAGAAACTACAAGTACAATATAAAAAACTAAAGTAATAAAAGAATACTTATTCACTGTATATTTTTTAAGCATTCCCCGCCAGCCGCACTCTCTGCATTTATACAGATTCGCAACCCGGGAAAGCTTGACCGAGGTTTCGAAGAAATTTTTAGTCCTGCTTCTTCGAATAGTTCCTATTTTGCCGCAGGAAGGACACTTTGAAGTCTCAGGAAAAGTCTTGAAGAATATCCTTAGCTGCAATTTTAATTAGGTTTAATTATCTTTTCTTTCTGGCTTCCGTTCTGGCTTACCCCATTTGTTGATTTGCCGTTTGTGCCGGAAGCTGATTCTTTGCCCTTTTCAGAGCCATAATAGTAATAATAGTACTTATAGTAACTGCCATATGTTGCCTGGTAGTCAAAGTTATTAAGTATTACTCCAATGAAAGTATCATTTATTTTGTTCAATGTATCTATTGTGTTTACAAGCAGGTCAAGCCTTGTTTTGCTTGCCAAACTTACTACAACAGTACCATCAACATATGATGAAAGCAATTCCGCATCTGTAACTGTTGCCAGCGGAGGTGAATCGATGAGAATGTAATCATATTTGGGTTTCATCATATTCAGGAAGGTCTGCATATGTTTTGATGCAATTAGCTCCGCGGGATTTGTTGGAATAGTTCCGCAGGTCATGATATGCAGGTTCGGGAAAGAAGTTTCCCTGACAGCTTCTTCAATTGGCACAGTACCAAACAAATAATCGCA
>JBHEKV010000119.1:0-3105 GCA_041859235.1 Ignavibacteria bacterium
TAACAAATTCATCATACGAGGGCAATCAAAACCTCAACTTTGCTGTGCCTGTTAGCGAGTACTTAAAAATGCTTTACATTGATACAGATGATACTTTGCAGGTAAACAGAACGAACAGTTTATGCAGAAAATACCTGACAATTGACGAAGATTATGAATGTGAAACAGATACATTGTTATCCGATATTTTATCCCGAGTTAAGCCTGCTCCCTCCTCTCTTTCGGAATTAGGCAGATATGCAATGAGATTTCAATTGTACGATACCGCAATATCCCTATATACAGCGGCAATAGAACAGCAACCACATAACAAATATTTGTACAAACAAAGAGCGTACTGCTTTTTTGAAAATGATGATAAAGAAAGTGCGCTTATTGATTATCAAAAAGCACTGGATATAGATCCCGCATATACGCAGCTTTATGTTTTAAGGGCTGATTTGTATAAAACAACAGGGCAGTTTAAAGAAGCAATTAATGATTATACGGAAGCCCTGAGATACGTTCCCGAAAATTTTTTCCTGTATTCCGAGAAAGCTGATTGTTTCATTCGTTTAGAGGATACTTTATCTGCTTTAAAGGATCTTAAAAAAAGCGTTTTCGGGGAAAGCAAAGATGTATCCAGGTATATAAAAAGAGCAATGGTCTACGAGAACCTTGGTCTGTATGCAGATGCGATTATGGATTATGATGTAATTATCAGCATTGATAATTCACCGGGGTTTTACCTTGCAAGAGCAGTACTTTACAGCAAATCAGGCAACAGAATCAGCGCATTAAACGATTACCTGGTATATTTGGCACGGGAACCAAACGATGCCACAGCGCTTAACAATGCTGCATATTGCTACCTGTACAATAATGAATATGAACTTGCTGAAAAATATTTCTATAAAGCTCTGAAAAATGATATAACCCACTTTGATGCCTACCTTGGATTATCAATTCTGCATTACAGGCAGAAGGATCTCAGGAAGTCTCTGAAAGCTATGTCACAGGCAATTTATTCCAACGGGGTTCTGGAAGAAGGTATAAACGGATTGAATTATCTGAAACAAAACGGGTATTTTTGGAATAAGGATGAGGAAGATGACCTCATAAAAATTTTCGGAATTATGGGCCTTGATACAAAGATCAATAAACATAAGATCAGATCTTTTCGTGTATCTGCCCAAAGGCCGGATTGAATTATTATTCTGACCAAAGCTGTTTATCCTGCCTGACTTTTGGTGATTAAAAGTTGATTAAACAAGCATTGCGCCCATTCAGGGCTGGGTAAAACCTGCTAATTCCGATGGGCTGCGCCCATCGCTGGAATATCTGCGCCCCTTCAGGGCTACCGGAAACTAACAATTTCTTCCCTATTGTATATCATTCCTGACATCTTTCTCAGATGACCAATAAAACATAATGAATTAAATTGCTATAATTTCCCCGTTGTTGGTCTTGTGACCAACAACATTATAAATTAAATTGCCTTAACATCAAATCAACTTTTGAACATGAAAACAATTACAGCAGCTTTATTTCTTTGTATCATCATTTTTACTTCCGCTTCACAAACACTGAATATAAAGCCATATTCAATGGGCGAGGCCGATACAAGTCATACTTACAGTCTTTCGGCAAATTACCCCAAAATCGATTTCGGACCCGATGCGCTTATGGGAGTCAGGGGAATTGCAGATGATATAAACTCACAGATCTTAAAGCTGATAAACGGACAGTTTGCGCAATTTAAACAGCAGGCTATTGAAGATACTTTTTCCTGTCCAACCCGCGAGAGCACACTTGAGATAAATTATACCACTGTATATAAAGATAATGGCTACCTTTGTTTCATGTTTGAAACATTTTCCGATCCAAAATGTGCCGCGCACCCTATGACATACCGTACGTCATTTAATTACAGCTACACTGGCAAGGGGCTGCTTGCAATCGGCGATCTTTTCACCCCCGGCTCCGGGTGGCTGGAGTATATTTCCGATTACTGCATAAAGGATCTGAACGAAAAAGCTAAAAAAGACGGACTCCAGAATAATGAAGCGAATATTCTTGATGGCGCGGGACCGAAAGAAAATAATTTTTATACGTTCACGGTTAACGAACACTCGCTTGATATTGTCTTTAATCTGTACAGGGTCGGACCCTATGTGTGGGGATTCCAGACTGTCAGCATTCCATGGAAAGGTCTGATTAAAATGCTTGACCCTAAAGGTCCATTGGGATTTATGGTAAAGTAAAAATTGGAAAATATAGCTCCCCTCCTTTGATAAGGAGGGGAAGGCCCGCTTTAGCGGGACGGGGTGGTATCAGCATATTTAGATTTACAAAATCAAAAACAAACCCCCATCTTTAATAAATTCAACCTTTGAGTTCTAAGAATAATTATCATTTGTTCAAACCTATAAATGTATTCCCCCCTTCAAAACGAAGGGGGGACGTTTTACAAAAACAAGGGGCTCACAGCCCCTTGTTCTTAATCTACTCATATTACTTCTCTGTGTGAAAGACTTCATTTTAAATCTAAAACGGCTCATGACCCGCTTCAACGCCCCTATCAGTATACATCTGCTTAAGCACAGGCATTTGTTTTTTCATGGTTAATGCAAACACAAATCCGCTTGCAATAGTTATTGCGCCCACTATAATTATCGTAATTTCCATTCCTAAATACTTTGCCAGGTAACCCAAAGCCATAATTACCAGCGCCATTACCCCCCAGTTGAAAGATGTATTCACACCCAGTACCCTGCCGCGCTTTGGCTCTTCGGTCAGCATCTGCAGTACAGTGTTGTTTATTCCCATTGCGGCTATGAATGCGAAATCCACACCCATTGCGAAAATGAATGTTGTTACAATGTTTCTTGATAGCGCGATACCGGTTATGCTTATCCCGGAAATAAAGGCGCAAATGATGAGGAAACGTAAAATATTTTTGGTCGATTTCCGCCTGCTCATGTAAATACCCGAGGCGAGCCCGCCAATAGCTCCCGCTAAGTATAGTACTCCAAGAGCCTTTGAGCCCCCTTTGAGGAAATCCGCGTCAATTATCGGCAATTGAAACGTAACAAATCCAAACACTATACTTATCATTGTTGATAT
>JBHEKV010000203.1:0-6803 GCA_041859235.1 Ignavibacteria bacterium
GACCAGTATCTAGATGGCGAGAGCATTAAAGGAGTTGTGAATGCCGATTATTATTTCGGCTCACCCGTACAGGATGCCGAAGTTGAGTATAATGTCTATAAGCAAACATTTTACAAACCATGGTGGTACTTTAGTGAGTATAAATGGTGGTATGAAGATTATTACGCCCAGCAGGATGATAACCAGAAATTCAATAACGCTGATTTTATCTTCAGCGGAAAAGGCAAGCTGGATAAAGAGGGCAGATTTGATTTTGATTATGCAATAAAGGAAGATTTTAAATCCAAATATAACAGCTGGTGGTATTGGGATAGGGATGCTAGCTATGAAACTGATTTTATATACATCATTCAGGCTAAAGTAACCGATAAATCCAGAAGAGAAATTTCTTCAACTAAAACGGTTTATGTTACCCGTTCAGATTTCTTCATGACTTCCAAGGTAGATAAGTACATGTATAAGCCTGATGAGAAAATAAATGTTGAGGTCCGTGCAATGGATTTTGCCGAAAAACCTAAACAGGTTAATTTTGAAGCCGTTGTGAACAGGCTTACATGGACAGGTTACCCTGACTACAAACAGAACAAAGATTATGTCACTACCGTAAAAGGCAGCACCAGCGATAAAGGTATAGGCAATGTAAGCTTTGATGCCGCAGGCGAAGGATACTATTCAATTGAGATTAACTCTTACGATAGCCGCGGGAAAAAAGTTACTGATAATACTTACTGCTATGTTTCAAAAGGTGATATGTGGTGGTGGTACAATGAATCAGGCACAGTGCAGATCTTCCCTGATAAAGATAGCTACAAACCCGGTGAAACATGCAAAGCATTGATTGTTACAACAACACCCGGGGCAAATGTGCTTATCACAACACAGAATGATAACATATTGACCTACAATGTTGAAAAAATTGAAGGTACTTCTAAACTTGTTGAAATACCTGTTGGCTCAAACTCAAGCCCCAATTTCTATATCTCGGCTGCTTATGTAAACAACGGGCAGTTCTATTCCGCAAGTAAATCTGTAATGGTAATGCCGGAAGAAAAATTCCTGACCGTAAACATTGCAACGGATAAAACACCATACAAACCCAAGGATGATGGTACAGTGATGATTAAGGTCACTGATGCAGCCGGTAATCCCGTGCAGAATGCCGAAGTATCGCTTGGTGTAATTGATGAAAGTATTTATGCGATAAAACCGGATAACACAAAGGATATCAAGAGCTTCTTTTACGCTCCAAAATGGAATACCGTAAGTATACATTACAGCAATGCTTATTCATATTACAGTTATTCCAGGCTAATTACAATTTATGAAAGATTTGATGTTAAGTCACTTAAAGAAGGTGAGCTTGGAACTATCAAAGGTAAACTTACCGATAAAAATGGCAACGCCATTGCGTACGCGACAATTGTAATTGATGGTGATTTTGTCGCGGCCACAACAGATGCTGACGGTACATATGAGTTCAAATTACCCGAAGGCAGTTATACAATTGGCGTAGTTCAACAGACAAAATCCAAAGAAAGTGAAAAGGAACTTAAGGTTGTAAAAGGCCAGGTTAGGGAAGTGAATCTGAAGAGCGGGGCAAACGGACTGGTACTTGATAATATTACTCAGCAGAGTGATCAGACGATCTTAAACGGCCAAATAAATCTTCGCGGCGGCAGAATGGATGATATGCAGAAATCAACAGAGAATGCACCTAAGAGCGAAACAAAAAAAATGAAGCAGTCTTCTGATAAAGATGGTTTCTATGACAGGAAGGAAGTTACAGGCATAGAGCTTGGTAAGAATCAGGAAGATGAATTTGTTGAAGCGGAGCTTCGCAGCGATTTCCGTGACGCGATTTACTGGAATCCTTCTGTTATGACTGATGCTAGCGGTTATGCGACTGTACAGTTTAAATTCCCGGATAATCTTACATCTTGGACACTTACCTCAAGGGTCATTACAGGAGATACAAAAGTGGGGCAGCAGGTAAATACCGTTATTACTCGCAAAGATCTGCTGGTTAGAATGGAAACTCCGCGCTTCCTGCAGCAGGAAGATGAAGTGACAATTTCTACAATTGTACATAATTACCTCGAAACTGAAAAAACCACTAAACTCTCATTTAAGGTCGAAAATGTTGAAGTGATAGGCGATGCCGGTGAGCAGACTATCACCATGGGTAAGAATGAAGAAAAACGTATTGACTGGAAGATAAAGGTCACAAATCCAACTGGATTTGCTAAACTTACCGCAACAGCTTTGACCAATGAGGAATCGGACGCCGTGGAAATGAAGATACCCCTTCAGCCTCATGGCTTACAGCTTGCTAATTACCAGGCAATGGATATTTCTGACCCTGAGAAAACTGATTATAAATTTGTGACAATTCCTGAATATACTGATCTCAGAAGCACAAAACTTACACTGAATGTTGCGCCATCGCTTGCTGCAACGATGCTTGGAGCACTTGATGAGCTTGTTGGCTATCCATACGGATGTGTTGAGCAGACTATGAGCCGTTTCCTTCCAACGGTTATAGTTGCAAACGCATTCAAGGATCTAAATGCGCCTATAAGCGAAGCTACGCAGAAAGATATGCCTAAGATGGTTGAAGCCGGATATAACAGGCTGTACTCAATGCAGCATTATGATGGCGGCTGGGGCTGGTGGACAAATGATCAGTCTCACCCGTTCATGACATCATATGTAATTTACGGTCTAACACTGGGTGATAAAGCCGGTTACCCCGTTAAAAAAGATGTATTGAGCAAAGGAATAAATGCGATAAAAACTCAGCTTAAAGAAAAGAACCTTGAAGCGACTACAAGAGCGTATATGCTGTATTCACTTTCTTACGCTGAAAATACCGATACAAAGCTGTTTGAAGAACAGTTCCAGATCCTCAGCGAAACAGAAATGAATGATTATTCAATTGCGCTGCTTTCAATGGCAGCAAGGAATGTAGGCAATACTGCAGCCGCTGATAAATATGCTAAGATGCTGCTTTCACATGTGCAGGATATGGGCGAATCCGGTTCTTACTGGGGAGGAAAGACCTGGCATTACCAGTGGCAGGATGATAAAGTGCAGACAACTGCAATGGCAGTTAAGGCATTATTAATGGATCCTGTTAGCCTGAAAGATAACCCAGAGCTTATGAACAAAGCTGTTCGCTGGCTCATGCAGCAGCGCCAGGGCGGCGGCTGGTGGAATACGCAGTCAACTGCTTTCATTATTTACGCTATGGTTGACTATCTCAAAACTTCAAAAGAACTTGAACCTGATTATAATGTGAAGATATCGGTCAACGGTGAATTGATACTTGATAAAAAAATGACAAAAGCCGATGTATTTGAAAAAGACCTGAAGTTTGTAATTGACGGCTCAAAGCTTAAAGCAGGGCAGAATGATATTAAGATCGAAAAATCAGGCGCAGGTAAAGTCTATGTATCAAGCGACCTGAGGTATTACACCAGCGAAGGTATCATTCAGCCGCGCGAAAACGGCTTCAGGGTACATAAAGAATACTTTAAGCTTGAAAAATATTCAAAGTATAATGATGAAAAGATAATTTATCAGAAACGTTATTTTGGCGGCGAAGTAAAATCAGGTGATGAAATCCTGGTTAAGGTCAGAGTCGAAGCAAAAGATAAGGACATGCAGTATTTCATGCTCGAAGACCCTATTCCCGCAGGCTGCGAAGTGATAAAGGATGACTGGGCATATACAATTGAAGATGAAAAGGATTACACAGGCTACGATTATTACTGGTGGAGATGGTGGTACGCTGATAAGGATATCCGCGATAACCGCGTAACTTTCTTTGCAACTTACCTGTATGGTGATACATATGAATTCACCTACATAATGCGTGCGCAGATACCGGGTAAATATAACGTAATCCCCGCAACGGGTATGCTGATGTACTATCCCGATGTAAGAGGCTCCAGCGAAGAAATAAAGATCGAGATAACCGATTAAGTCAAATTTCATGAACAAGGGGTTGCAACCCCTTGTTCTTTATCTTCCATAATATAAAATACAAAACTAGGGGCTTTTTGCCCCTTGTTTTATTGTTGTCATCAAGTTGCTTGCAATTCTTAGGAAAACAAGAAAAAGGGTTGCAACCCCTTGTTCTCATAAATGAAATAATTCAGAAGCTTTCAATAAAAGTTTTTGTTTGAATTACGGAAAAATTATTCCCTTAAATTAATAAAAAATATAGAGAAAATTACTTCGTAATTGATATTCCCGCCGGGAATGATGCCATTTCAATATCTTTAATTTTCGTGTGATTGTTCAGCACGTCAATTACTGCTGTTGTGCCGGGGATCGAGCTTCCGGCTGCGGGGTGATGTACATACGTGCCGCTTACAGATTCACATGTTATATACGCGTAGCGGCCATCAGGCGTAAATGCAACCCCATGAGGCTGTGCCCCGACATTTGAAATTGTTTTCACTACGGTAAACGTGTTCACATCTATAACGGTTACAGAGTTACTGTTTCTGTTTGCAACATAAAGCCACTTGTTATCAGGTGAGCACTCAGACTGGATCGGGAAAATGCCGGTTGGTATTATATTAACAATCAGCCTTGTATCCAGATCAAGTACCCTGACATCATTTGACCTGTCACAGGTTATAAATGCGTACTTATCATCAGTTGAAAGTGATAACGCTATTGGTCTGAAAAATCCCGTGCCGTTGCCGTTAGGCGGCACATTTGCAGCTATAGGGATTGTTTGTACAATTTCGTCGTTAGCGGTATTTATGATCTGTATATATTCACCAAGCTCTGCAACTGTTAAAAGGTATTCACCGCTTGAGGTAATCCTGCCCCCATGTGTGCCATTCATTGTAACATCACTGATAGTATTAATGATCGTCATATCTGAGGTCCGGAAACTTTTGATGAATCTTTCTGAGCCGTTTACATTATAGTTTGTCACATAACCCTTTGTGCCCTCAGGAGAAATAATTACATGGCCGGGAGCAGAAACTGCGTATAGTCTTCCAAGTTTGCTGTAATTTACCGCGTCGTATTTTTCTATAAATCCTTCCGCAATCAGTGTTACGTAAAAGTATCTTCCCTGGTTATCAACTGCAACATTGTGCGGAGCTGCAATATTATTTACTGCTTCACCGACTTTTACATATCTTGTTAAGAACATATTATCAAGATTTATTACTGCAATATAATCTGATGCCTGGTTTGTTATAAATGCCTTTCTTGTGATATCCGAAAATGCAATATCACCACGGTCATTTTTTGCCCCTTCATCTATCCATCTCAGAATTTTATCGAGTAAGTTGCGCCCAAGCGGCTGGCCGTTGGTAAACGGGACTTTCGCCTGCGGCATCAATGGCTCTGATACAGGCGCAATGTTAGTATCAATGTTAATATGCTGTACAAGGTGGCTCCACCTTGAGTTGTAGGGAATGATCTCGGAACCGAAGGCGGAACCATTTATCATTATAGATTCCCAGCTCGTTAGATCTATTCCTGCCTGCTTATCAGTGGAATTATGGCAGCCGGGAAAATTACAGTTTGCTTCAAACACGGGGAGTATATCTCCTGAAAATGAAACTGAATCTCCTGTTTTAACGGGTGAGTCATTGCAGCCAGCGAAGCTCACTATGTACAATGCCGCTGTGGTGAGAAACAAAGATAAAATCAGAATTGAAGTTTTTTTCATTAACTAAGTATTTAACTGCAAATATAGCAGTGTTTTCTGACTTCATCTATGATAATTGTCGCAAACCCCTGGTAAATTTTAGTTTTTAGTATCTATTTTTTCGGTTCTAAACCCGGATTTCCCGTATCGAGTACAAATTTCCAGTTTCCGTTTTTATCTTTTTTCCATATAGAAACATATGTCCCCCTTCCTGAATTTTCCACACCTTTTTCATCTCTAAACACCGCCGTATATAAGCCGTAAGTATAGCCCATTTCTCCCGATTCGCTTACATCTGCATACAGCGGTTCCCACGTTAACTGGAAATTACTGTCGCCTTCTTCCATAAACTTTTTTACAGCGTCATAGCCAACTACCGGCATCATAAACGGTCTTAACAGAACCCCGTTTTCAGCAGTGTAAGCTATAAAAGCCTCTTTGATTCCTTTTTCTCTGGAAAGATTTGAAAAATCAATATCCGCATTTTTCAAATCATCAGTACCGGAACCTTGTGCAAGTATATTCATACAAATAATTAAAGGCAATAAAATTAAGAATTTTATCATGGTTATATGGTTATTTGTATAATTAGACAATGAGCGGCAGGGGAGTGTGACAACGGGGTCAATTATCAATTGGCCTTCCTCCTTCGGAGTAAGGTTTCGTCCGCTTTGCGGACTCAACAACTTACAATTATCAACTGTCAATTGTAAACTATAAACTATTCACTGATCACTTCATCTTTTATGCCGTACTGCTGCTGAGCCATCCTTTGCTTTCTGGTTTTTGATACAACCATTAGCAGAATCGGGAAATCAAGCATGAAAGCAAAGCCTACTATCAGTAAAATGAAAGATGTCATGTGATTTTCGAAAAATCCTTTAACCTGCGATTGCGCGGGATCTTTGGAGTAATAATAAACTTCATATACCTCGCCTTCATTATATCCAAGGTCACTTTCTGAGGCGTCATATTCAACATAATACACAAAGGGTTTATAATTGCCGTTCACTTCTGAGAAAGTAAGGTATGCTTTACCGAGTCTTTTTTCTTCAATTTTGGTAATTTTGCATGTAATTAGATTGCATTCTTTTAAGAATGAATCTTCTTTCTGGTAGAAGTA
>JBHEKV010000230.1:0-4949 GCA_041859235.1 Ignavibacteria bacterium
AGCTTCATAATATTGCGGGTATCGTACGGAATATCATGCTCAAACTTGTACAGCTCTGGCAGGAACCTTTCAATTTCAGCGCGTGAATTATTGTATACTTCAGGGTAATTGTTTTCCAGGAATTTAAAGTACCAGCTTCTGCGAAGTAATTCTTTGTCAATAACTACTATATCCGGACGGATGTTCTTAACGAAATGGAAATACCAGCTTGCTGAGACCCAGAAATCCCATTGACTTGAAATTATGATGCTGTTCGGCTCTGCATTCTGAAAGATATTCATTGTGAATTCTTCAACAAAATGGTTTTTGCTCTCATCATTGCCGGCGTAATTCGCATTCAGAGCAATAAGCGAAGTTAACACCACTACAACCCCAAATGCCAGACGATGAATATTTGTTTTAAGCATCACAGCAAGCTGAGAGTAAATAAATACAGCCCCGAAACCGATCCATACGGCAAGCGTTATATACGCAAGAAGGAAGTAGGAATAAATATCGTTGATATCATAATTGATGGAGTAAAACAAGCAGCCAAAGAAAGTCAGGAATGTGAAATAATATATCCTTGTATTGAAACGGGATAGAAAATATATACCTAAAATTGATAGCAATACGAGCGCTGTGCCAAACTCACCCCAAAGCGAAGCGGAAAATTTTTTAAACTGTGTATTAACGATCTCAGATGAACCTGAGATGAGCAGGTAGCCCAGTACACTTACAACTATAAAGAATATAAAATGCAGGCTTTTATTCAATGTTTTCTGTTTGACTAATCCGTACACTGCAAGTCCGACCGTTGTGCCCATTAACAATAGAAAAGCGGGTATAGAACCCTTTGCGCTGAAGATCCACACGGAAAACTGCTTACCAGTAATATGCCAGTAAAATCTTTCAAAATTGTAAGGATTGCCCCAAATTAAAGTGGGATTCATATTCGCCCTAATAGGCAGATACAGGTATACTGAAAAACCCAAAACAAAACATACAGCCATAAATCCAAGCAGCTTATACAGTCTTTGTTTATCATATACATTTGAGTAGAAGAACAAAGTCAGACAAGCCGGAGCGAGAAGTATTGTAGTTAAGTGGTTGGTGAATGAGAGTCCCAGCAAAAACGCAAAAATAAGATAATACTTATTCTGTGTAATAAACGAACTTTCTGTTTCATTTCGTTTTGTGCTGAATACTGCCTTCATAAAAACGAACATAAGTGTTGAAAGGAAGAATACATGCAGAGGATAGACTTCCACGGAGTTTGCCGCAGCCCAGTAGGTCTTACTGAACGCAAGTACAAGCGCTGAAAATCCGGATACCGTGTAAACTATAATATCAGGTATGGCTGTGACTTTTTCTTTAATTGATACGGAGGGTGATTTGGTGTTCTTGTTCTTAACCTGCTTTACTGAAAGTATATCATCGGCAATCGAGCCTTGCTGCATAAAAAACCTAACCAGCATAAAGAACATGAATACACCAAGCGAACAGAAGAACGCGCTCATTAAATTGAGCCTGTAAATCTCACTTGTGCCTATTGGCAGGAGTGTAAAAATGTGTCCAATGATTGTGAATAGGGGATAACCCGTCGGGTGTGCGATGCCCAGAGTTGTGGCAACTGCGGCAAGCTCGCCGCTATCAATAAACCAGACTGTCGGCGCAAGTGTCATAACATAGACCGCAAAGGCAACAATTCCCGCAGCAATACCGTATATATATGTAAGCTTTTTCATCAAAATTCTACAAATATAGTTAGATTTATATTAATTTAAAGGGATTAACCTGATAAAAACAAAACCTGTAAGGTCTAAAAAACCCGGCATGTTTTCAGACCTCCCCTAAATCCCCTCCTTTGTAAGTCGCAGACCTGTCTTTGACACGGGAGGGAATTTAAAAGCAAAAACTGCATACTTAAAGTCTCCCCTTGCCAAGGGGGAGTGCCCTTTAGGGCGAAGGGGTCTAAAAGCAAATGAAGACATTTAGACTCCTTGATTAACCACTTTTGTTCCAACAACGGCATATAAAAAAAAGACGACCCGCCGGGTCGTCTCTACAAAAACATCGTACTAATTCCCTCCCCTTCGGGGAGGGTTAGGGTGGGGTCACTAATTCACATATACACCATCAAGCATCTGCCAGTATAAGCCGGCGGATTTTTCTGCAGCATCAAGTACCTTGTTCTGGTCGTCCTGAGTTTTGCAGCTTGCTATGATTGCATCAAGCTCTGATTTGCTGTGATAAATATCAGCTTCATGATGTACTGCGAAGAACTCCAAAGCTTTCTCGCTCGTTATATTATAGAATTTCTTCAAACCGTCAATTTTCACCTGTGATACTTCAGGAATCTGTTTTTCGTAGCCGAATAAAGCGGCGAGTCCAACACGGTAATCTTCATTCCTGCAAAGATCATAGAATCCTTTAATGGATCTCTTTACTTCATCAACTACTTCTACGTTTTCAGCTTCTTCAGCGCTAACGCCAAGAGAGTTTGCGAAGTTCATCCATAATGCGGGATGGTCACTGATGCCTGTTTTGTAGCCGTCTTCATCAGCGATGTTTTCGACTAGCATTTTGCGTGTTTCAGTATCCATACAGTTTGAGTGAACTGAACTAACAAACATGGGAAAGTGTTTAACAAAATGGTAATATTGTTTTGCGTAATCCTGTAACTCGCCAATTGTTAATTTGCCTTCGTTCCACTTCTGGTAGAATGGATGTTTAAGTATACTTTTCTCCTCAAGAATTCTGTCGAGTTCTTTGGTGAGCTGCTCGTTTGTCATCATTTATTATTTCTCCTTATGGAATCTTACGGAATGCATATTAGAATGCATTACATTCAAGTTCCGTTAATTATTTTATTTTAAAAAAATTGTTGTCATTTGGATTTTGACATTTGACATTTTGCTTCTTACAGCCCTTTTACATACTTAACAGCAGCATCAATTTCTTCATCGGTCAGTTTACCTTTAAATGAAGGCATATCTTCATCATCATCAGTCTTCCCTTTTTTGCCGTTTTCAATTATCTGTTTCAGTTTGTTATTGCTGGTTCCTTTTACTTCGCTTGAAGTAAGATCAGGTACTCCTTCAACTTTACCTTTTCCGTCTTTGCCGTGGCACTTAGCGCATTTCTTTGGCCAAATGGCTGCAAAGTCAACATTGCTTTCAGGACGCTGGTCCATCTTCAGTGTTTCTTCAAGTTTTTTCTTTTCTTCTTCTTTTTTCTTCTCTTCCTCTTTCTTCTTATCTTCTTCTTTTTTCTTGTCATCAGTTTTTACAGAATCTTTCTTCACATCCTGCTGCTGCGTTTGTTGCTGAGTATTCTGCTGTGTGTTTTGCTGCTGCTGAATCGTCTGCTGCTGGGTTTTGTTGGTATCCTGGGTTGTTGTGGTCTCATCTTTCTTGCCGCATGACGGAAGAATGAAGGATGCGCTCCAGAACAAAGCCAGTACGATGAAAGTTAAGAATTTTGTTTTCATTTTCATTGAGTGATTCCCATAATATAATGTTTTAAAATAATCGCTTAATTTAGTTAATGAGCAAGTAATATTCAATGCAAAGAATTTTTTTGCGCAATTCAGGGTGTTGAACCTTAAATTGAAACATCAAATATGCTGAATGAATACTTCCGTTTTTTGAACTTATAGAAACTTTTAGTCATTCTGCTAATGATGAATTTGGCTATCAAAAAATTCCTGAATTTAAAAGTCCAAAAATAAAAACTTCAATTTTAAACAGTTTCTTTTAATGTTTTTTTAACTAAATTTGATTTCATTCTTAACAAAATTTTAGTAAGTTACTGTTTAATTATATATGTATTTGATCATATTAGGTCCCCCGGGAGCGGGTAAAGGAACGCAATCGGTATTGATTGCCCGCAAACTGGGTTTAAAACATCTTTCCACCGGAGAGATATTGAGAAATGCTGTCACTGAAGGTACACCTTTGGGTCTAAAAGCAAAGGAAGTTATGGATGCGGGAAACCTGGTATCAGATGATATCATGGTTGGCATAATCAGGGATGCCATTTCGGCGGAAGATGCAAAGAACGGTTTTATTCTTGACGGATTTCCCAGAACAATAGAGCAGGCAAGAGAGTTAGATAAGATAATGGAATCATTGGGCTATGATTCTGTAAAAGTCATAAATATCACCCTGGATGACAGCGAGCTTATCAGACGTATGCTTGGAAGAGGAAGGGTTGATGACACCGAAGAAACCATAAAAAACAGGCTTAACGTATATAAGGCTCAGACAGCCCCGGTTAAAGAACATTACAGCTCAAAATCAGCGGTTTTTGATATATATGGAATTGGCAGTATAAACGAGATAAATGATAAAATTCTCGAAATTTTGAAATAGGGGATGGATGAGCGATACTAGATTTCATTAATTATTTATACTAACTGGGCAGATAATTTTCTCTTTAATATTATGTAAAAAACAGCAATATTTGATTGCAAATAATAAAAAATCAGTTTATCTTTGCCATTAGACAATCCAAATTATTAATATCTACAACACTATAATATGAGTTCACACATTAAAGAATCATCTTTACAGGATGGGAAAATTCAGGTTTTGAAGCTAAAAGGTAATTTTGTTGGCGGAGATGAAACAGATGAACTGCAGAATACTATAAAAAAACTCTCAGAAGAAGGTAACCTGAAACTCGTAATTGATTTAGGCGAAGTTTCTTATCTTAACAGTTCTGCTCTTGGTGTCCTTATTTCTGCTCACGCAAATTATACAAAAAGGGAAGGCAAAGTAAAACTCTGCCAATTGAACAAGAATCTTGAGAATTTGTTTGTAATAACAAAGCTCAGCCTGATATTTGATACTTATCCCTCTGAAATGGAAGCCGTTGCGTCCTTTTCAGATTAAAGGAAGTTAATACAAGTTTTTGAAGTTAATATAATATTTTCATACAGGGAATATATTTTAAGACTAAGAATA
>JBHEKV010000093.1:0-3787 GCA_041859235.1 Ignavibacteria bacterium
AGGTATTTTTGTATAGTTGATATATGTAAATAATTGACTTAACAAAAAAACCGGAGGTTTTTATCATGTTTAACTATATGCACAACATCAGCTCTTACGAAGAAACCACACAAAATTTCACATGGAAATCTGTTGAAGAAGAACTTGGCTATAAGCCGGGCGATACAATTAACATTGGCGAGTACTGCACTGATAGAATTTGCAGGCTTGGTATGGGAAAAAGAAAAGCTTTGATATGGCAGGACCACAGCGGCAATGTAAAAACATGGACCTTTGACCAGATGAGAATAGATACTAATTCAATTGCATGGTATCTTGAGAACATGGGAATCAAACCGGGCGATAGGGTTTGCCTGTTTATGGATAAGGTCCCTGAATTGTATCTAGGCTTCCTTGGCATTCTGAAAATGGGTGCTATCGTTCAGCCGCTCTTTTCGGCTTTTGGCACTGAGTCACTTGAAACAAGACTTGAAGATGCAAAAACCACAGCCATCATTACCCAGAAAAAACATCTGCCAAAAATACGCAATATTTTAAAAGATACCGATTACCTGAAATATATAATCATTGTTGATCAAACAGACGAGCTTCATTTAAAGGATCGCGAACACATTCTTGATGTTGAGAATCTGCCCAAGCTCGATCACTATCACACATACAAGTCAACTGCAGAAACGCCCTCAGTTCTGCATTACACATCAGGCACCACAGGTAAACCAAAAGGCGCTCAGCATGTACATTATTCTATAATATCACAGTACATTACAACCAAGTATTCACTTGATCTTAAAGAAGACGATATTTACTGGTGCACCGCTGACCCCGGTTGGGTTACAGGCACTTCATATGGTATTATTGGACCGTGGTCAAACGGCATAACGCAATGCGTGCTTGATTCCGGCTTTACCGCCGAAGGCTGGTACTCATTCATTGAAAAACATAAAATTACAGTATGGTACACAGCTCCAACTGCTATCAGGGCGCTTATGAAGGAAGGCGAAGAGGTTATCAAAAAACATGATCTTTCATCACTCAGATTCCTTGCAAGCATCGGTGAACCTCTTAATGCTGAAGCTGTTTTGTGGAGTGATAAAGTATTCGGTATGAAATTTCACGATACATACTGGCAGACCGAAACAGGAAGTATGGTTATAAGTAATTACCCGTGTATGAAAGTAAAGCCCGGTTCAATGGGCAAACCTTTCCCGGGAATGGAAGTTGGATTGGTTGATATTAATACCCATGAATATTTTGATAAAAAAGGTGTCGTCGGTATCATAGCCATTAAACCCGGCTGGCCGGCAATGTTCAGAGGCTACTGGAACAGGAAAGAAACTTATGACCAGAAATTCGTGAACGGTTGGTACCTGTGTGGTGACAGGGCAAGCATTGATGAAGATGGTTATTACTGGTTTGTTGGCAGGGATGATGATGTTATCAATACCGCAGGTCATTTAGTAGGACCGTTTGAAATTGAATCAGCTTTACTCGAGCATCCCGCAGTGGCTGAATCAGCCGCTATTGGCAAACCCGACCAGATAAACATGGAAGTTGTTAAGGCGTTTATTGCGCTTAAACCCGGATTTGAACAAACCAAAATGCTTGAGCTGGAGATCATGAACTTCATTCGTAAAAAACTGTCTCCGCTGGCAATGCCGCAGGAAATTGAGTTCGTTAAATCACTTCCCAAAACACGCAGCGGAAAGATAATGCGCCGCGTGCTGAAAGCAAAGGAATGGGGTGAAGAAATAGGCGATATTTCAACACTTGAAAATGATATGTAAAATGTAAATCAAATCCTGTCCTCGTTTTATCCGAAAGAATGGATTTGAGTTTATAAAATATTTCGAATCAAATAAATAAATTACGAATACTCTCCTCCCTCTCCCTTTGGGAGAGGGGATTGGGGGTGAGCTTAAGTGAGCTTTATAGAAAACCAACAATTTACGAGTACTCTCCCCCCTCTCCCTTTGGGAGAGGGGATTGGGGGTGAGGGTAACAAAACTAATAAATAATAATAATGGAAAACGTAAAAGATATAGTATTAACTTATGTAAAACAGGAGTACCTTGAAGATGGTGATGACAGGGAAATTAAATATGACACCGCTTTAATAACCGGCGGTTTTGTTGATTCCTTTTCTATGGTATCACTTAAAGTATTCCTGGAAACCAAATATAACATTTCAATTCCCGATGACAAAGCTACACCTGAAGCTTTTGACAGTGTGAATAATATTGTTGATCTTTTAAAAGGTTTCGGAGTAAATTAGTTTTATTTGTTAACTTGGTATCAGGTATATACCTGACGCTACAGCAGATTAATAACTTTGTTAGCCCACGGATCTATCCGTGGAAATTGATGCAGAATATATGCAAACCGTCTTAACGGTTACATGCAGCACAACAAAAGGAAGGTATAATTAAAATGTCATATCCACAGGATATACGCAGTATATACGGCTCTCAGCTTGATGAGCTTAAAAAGCAGGGAATATTCAAAGAAGAACGCGCGATTTTCAGTCCGCAGAATGCTGATATAGAAGTAGAATTTCCCATCGGTTCAGCGCAGAAAAAAGAAATAAATATGTGCGCTAATAATTACCTCGGGCTCTCATCACACCCCGAAGTTATTAAAGCTGCGCATGCAGGGCTGGATTCACGCGGTTACGGAATGTCTTCAGTCCGTTTTATTTGCGGCACGCAGGATATTCACAAAACACTTGAACACCGCTTAACAGAATTTTTAGGAACAGAAGACACGATCCTGTTTCCTTCATGCATGGATGCTAACGCCGGAGTTTTTGAAGCGGTGTTAACCGAGCAGGATGTCATGATAGCCGACAGGCTTGTGCACGCATCAATAGTTGATGGTATGCGCCTTTGCAAGGCTCATCAGGATACATATAAACATTCTGATATGGCTCACCTGGAAAATAAATTGCAGCTTCACCAGGATAAACGCGTAAGACTTATTATTACCGATGGCTCTTTCAGTATGGATGGCGACCTGGCAAAGCTTGATAAAATTGTTGAGCTTGCCGAAAAATATAACGCTATGGTATTTGTTGATGATAGCCATGCAAGCGGTTTCATTGGAAAAACCGGACGCGGAACACATGAACACTGCGGTGTTGTCGGCAAAATTGATATCATAACAACAACTCTTGGCAAAGCCTTAGGCGGCGCCTCCGGCGGTTGTGTATCAGGCAGAAAAGAAATAGTTGAAATGTGCCGCCAGAAGGGCAGACCCTATTTATTCAGCAACACTGTTGCCCCCGTTGTTGTATCAGGTGCGCTTGCAGTGCTGGATATTATCAGCAAAACTACTGAACGCCGTGATAAACTTGAACGCAATACCGCATTCTGGCGCAAAGGTTTGACCGAAGCCGGCTTGATCATAAAAGAAGGCGAAACACCGATTGTGCCCGTAATGCTTTTCAATGCGAAGCTTTCACAGGATTTTGCAAAGACACTGTATGATGACGGTATTTATGCTGTCGGATTCTTCTTCCCCGTAGTTCCCAAAGGACAGGCAAGGATCCGCACACAGCTATCCGCGGCGCATGAAATGCACCATCTTGAAAAGGCGCTTGCTGCATTCACAAATGCGGGTAAAAAATTCGGCATACTTGGCAAGACTAAACAGGAAATTATTGATATGTACGGGATGTGATTGTTTTTTCCTTTTTCCTTTATGTGTATTGTTTTTTGTTATTACCCCAAAAAAGGCTCTCAATTGTTATTGAGAGCCTTTTAGTTTTATAGAAAAAGTTTTACTATACCAA
>JBHEKV010000161.1:0-4882 GCA_041859235.1 Ignavibacteria bacterium
GTTCTGAAAACCGCATTGATGTTATTACCCTGCATAAAAATATTCTGCACAGGTGCAAGTGGCTGAGAGTATATATCGAAAGTGAAGAAAAGTAAAACTAATATTAAAGTTTTCATTTTACTACCACCATTTTTCTGGTAAGTTTATAAATATCGGTAAAAAGTGAATAAAAATAAATTCCGCTTGAAAATTTTGAAGCATTCCACTCGACCTCATAAGTGCCTGGATAAAGTTTTTCGTTTACAAGTACTGCAATTTCTTTGCCAAGAATATCGTAAATTTTCAGGGATACAACTTTTCCGGTCATTTCTGCACCAACAGGAATTGTGAATCTTATTTTTGTAACCGGATTAAACGGATTTGGATAATTCTGCAGCAGCATAAATCTTTCAGGGACTTCCGTTGAAATTGGAGTTATTCCAATTCCTCCGTTCGTAGTTCTCATAATTCCGCCATAATCACCAACAACCCAGCCGTGATTTTCATCTATAAAATATATCGAACTTACAGCGATCGAATTGCTGCTGGTATTCTGTATACTCCAGTTTAAGCCGCCATTTGTAGTTTTTCTTATTATGTTCGAAGTGTTTACCCAGCCTGTTTCTGTATTTATAAAAAACAGGTCACCTCTATAACTGCCTCCGGTAGGGTACGATATCCAGTTTTCACCTGTGTTCGTTGACTTCATAAAATTCCCTGCTGCGGAAGTTACTGCGAAACCAATATTCCCGATAAACTGAATGGATTGAGTGACATTTATCAGAACTCTGTACCAGTTTACGCCGCCATTTGTTGTTTTGTACATTCCGTTACTGCCTATAAAACCTGTATTTTCATTGATAAAGTATATATCATTTATATAACTTAGCGGGGGGGTTGTAGTAATTGCGGTCTTAATCCATGAATTCCCGGCATCGGTTGTTTTAAGGAAGGCCCCGTAATATCCCGCACACCAGCCGGTGGTTGGGTTTATAAAATGCATACTGATTAATTGTAAAGAGTCGTTATAAACAGTCTGCCAATTATTCCCTGAGTTTGTTGTTTTAAGAACAACCCCCAAATAACCCTCAGCGCCTCCGATAAATCCTGTAATGCTGTTAACGAACTTAATTGTATTCAGCGATTTTCCTGTACCAAAATTCTGATATCCCCAGTTAATACCGCCGTTTGTTGTTTTAAGCAGAATTCCGTGCGTTCCAACAGCAAATCCGGTTGACTGATCGGTAAAAAAAACTGATTTGAGATTTTCCTTAGTTATATATTCCCTGTATGCTATGTTCCAGTTATTGCCATTGTCAGTGGATCTGAATATCACACCGCTATCAGCCGCACACCAAAAAGTATTCTGGGGAGTAATCGATGCGGCATAAACAATTGAAGAAAGTCCGTTTGCATTGTTTTGAAACCAGTTAATGCCGCTATTTGTAGTTTTGAGATAAGCAAGAGGTGACCCGAAAATGTAACCTGTGTTATTATCAGTGAATTCAATAGAATTTTGAATTAAATAATTCGAGAAGTATGGCAGCCAGCTGGCTCCGCGGTTTGTTGTGCGGTAAATGATACTGCCTGTTCCTGCAACAATGCAAGTTTGGGAGCCCGTAAATTTTACACTTGTGAAAAAACCTGTGTAAATATCATAAAAAAGATTCCAGTTTGCTCCGCCGTTTGTTGTAAAAAGTATAGTACCCCAATCGCCACCGCAAACCCCAAATTCGCTATCCGCAAATGCAATAGCATTTAAGCTGTTGGTTGTGTTTGAATTTGATACGGTCCAGTTATACCCGCCGTTGGTGGTTTTCATTATTGCACCGCTGCTGCCGCATTTCCACCCGTTGTTAATATCAAGAAAGAACATTCCTTTTACATTCCCGGAACTCGAGTCCAATACGCTCCAGTTTAAACCCCCGTTTGATGTAAAATTCAGATATATCCCTACATATACCCACCCGGTATCTTTGTTAAGGAACTGGAAACAGGCGGGCGAGGTATAGTATCCCCTGGAAAGGTCATACTTTATCCATGTTTGCGCTCCGTTTGTAGTCTTTCTTACATCTGACTGGGCTAACACCCAGCCTGTCTGTTCGTAAAAAAATGATATATCTTTATAATAATGTCCGGAAGAATATTCGCTTGTATAAACTACTTCCCAGCCTCCCTGGGAAAGTAATGCTGATTGGGATAAAATTAAAAGTAATGCTGTAAAAGTATTTTTCATTTTAACACCACCATTTTTTTTGTTTGGGTAAATTCGTTTGTAATTAATGAATAAAAATACACGCCGCTTGGAATATTTTCAGAGTTCCAGTTGATTTCATAAATGCCGGGTTTGAGATTTTGGTTCACAAGCACGGAAATTTCTTTGCCGAGTACATCGTAAATTTTAAGTAACACACCCCGTCCTTCGGACACCCCTCTCGAGAGGGGAATACTAAATCTGATCTTTGTCGTTGGGTTAAACGGATTCGGGTAATTTTGCAACAGCTCAAATTTTGTGGGAATTTCAGTGCTTATTGGCTGAATACCTATTGGAATGCAAGTTCTGAAATCGCTGTAATAATACTTCAGGGCTGAATCTGATAACGATTGCAGTGCACATACATTCTGCAGATTATTTCCGCCATCATGAGTGATTATGTAGCTATATACTATGATCTGCGTATCACCTGGGTTCATTGTAATGGGTCCCATATTTGCAATACACCTTTTATCCCCGGGCAAACTGTCATACCATCCCGTTCTTACGCAGGCATTTCCCGAATACTTAAAGCTGGTTGGCTGATTCGTAATCCAGTTTATGATATCGTAGCCGCAGCCATCTTTACCCCGCATAAAATTGTACGCGTAAATTGCGTGATCAGGATCGCCACTGCACTCATTACCTCCACCAAGGAACCCGCTGAATCCCGACATTCCGGTCGGCTTATAACCAATTAGTGTATCATAAGGCAGCTTTGCAGTATCGAAATTACTTCCCGTAAATCTGAGAGGAGTCTGCAGGAACCGGTTACCGACTGCGGGCGGATTTGCTCCATAATCAGCGTCTGAATTATCGTGATTGTACAGAAAACTAAGGTTTCTGGATGTATCACAGCCATAAGAATCATCACCAGCTTCTCCCAGATCATAGTCATTTGCGTTTGAGATCCAAGTGCTATCCCATACTTGCAAGCTTTTATTTATTAATCTGTATTTTACAAAATACATATCCCTTAGCGGAAAACAATTGAAATTAAACACAAGCTGATGTATTTCTGCCCCCATTGGAAGTGTACCGCCTGGAAGACTTAACTCCTGGGAATGTATGGTATCCCTGCAGTTGGTATAATCCATATAAACCATGAACAAAAGCTCTTCCGGTCTGGCAGTCATGCCATTTCCTATGCCGGGTCTGTCACCATTCCATGAGGGCTGATAGCCTGGTAAACCATTGATTTCAAAATAAGGCGCACCTTTTTCAACGGGCCATGCCGCCCACGAGTCATAATTAAACGTATATTGCCGGCCCCCGGCCAATTTGTACCGGGTTCCGCCGTTTACCAAAGCTGCATCGGTGAGCTGTACAAAGTATCCCCGCCACGAGGGGTCATTGCAAACTGATTGCGGCGGAACCTGACCGTTAACTGGTATGTTACCCGCGGTATAATGAGAGCTAAACATCGAAGCTGCCAGCCGCAACTCTCTTTGAGGGCCGACCTTTGCGCCAATCCATAAACCCGATGTAAATACAGCGGTAAGCCTTTGCGGAGCAGTTGCCGGCCAAATAAATCCTGCAACCCCGCTTGAAAAAGTAACCTTATCATAATTAGAATACCCGTCAGTTCTGAATACTGCGTTAATGTTGTTACCCTGCATAAAAATATTCTGCACGGGCGCGAGCGGCTGTGAATAAATTCCGATGACTGCAAATAGTAAAAGTAAAGTTGTTCTCTTCATTTCAGTACCACCATCTTTCTTGTTTGTTTGAATTTGCTGTAATTTAAGGAATAGAAATAGATCCCGCTGGAGAAATCTGAGGCGTCCCATTCCGCTTCAAATGTTCCCGGACCCAGATTTTCACTGACGAGCACTGCGATTTCCTTTCCAAGAATATCATAAATCTTTAATTCCACACCGCTTCTTCCCCAAAATGATAGAGGCGTTTTGGGTATACTGAACCTTATTTTTGTTTTCGGGTTGAAAGGGTTTGGATAATTCTGATATAATGTAAATGATTGGGGGATTTCTGTTGAGATATTAGTTATTCCAATACCTCCTGTGGTTGTACGCAATATTCCGCCATACATTCCTACACACCATCCGTAATCAGAGTTGTGAAAATACAGCCCCATACCGGTTACTGAGTTAATTCCGGATGTTTGATTTACCCAGTTTGCACCGCCATTTGTCGTTTTCCTCACAGAGTTTCCGACTATGATCCATCCTGTTTGTTCATTTGCG
Source organism: Ignavibacteria bacterium (assembly GCA_041859235.1). Classification (GTDB taxonomy): domain Bacteria; phylum Bacteroidota; class Ignavibacteria; order Tepidaquicellales; family OLB5; genus OLB5. The sequence goes on from JBHEKV010000161.1 coordinate 4,438, forward strand.
AAACTCAATTCAGGGTACTGTCCGCCTGCAATCTGGTACTGCGTCCAGTTCACTCCGAAATTCGTAGACTTCAGGATAAAAAATGCTCCGCTGTTTCCTGCGGAAACATACCCGGCATTACCAATAAACTGTATGGAAAAAATTTTATATGCCGAAACCTGCAGCCAGTTTGAACCGCTGTTGGTGGTTCTGAAAAGACCTGATGAATTTCCGGTGAATCCGCTGTTATTATTGATAAAATATATTTCATCCAGGTTCACTGTTTCAAATCTTGATCTTATCCAGCTGCTGCCTGAATTTGTAGTCTTTATATAATAACCTGATCCACCCGCAGCCCAGCCAGTGTTTGCATCTATAAAATGTACTGATGATATCTGAACGGAATCATTGAAGACCGGCTGCCAGTGTGACCCGCCATTTGATGTCCTGAAAACTACGCCATTAG
>JBHEKV010000175.1:0-2557 GCA_041859235.1 Ignavibacteria bacterium
TATTGCCACAGAAAAATTTGACGTTCAGCCTGACTGGGATTATATCTTCTTCGATAAATTCCATACATTCTATTCAGCAGGCGACTACAAAGTTACAGCTTTAAAACCTGACGGAACACCGGTTGCATCAGGCGAAGTAAAGATATCAATGAAATAAAATAAGTCAATTATTTACAGGCATCTTATTTACTTAAGGTGCCTGTATTGCTTCTAAAGGGTACTATATATAAAAGAAACATAAATCAGAAGGAAAGGATCATTTAATATAATGATAAAAAAATTACTCACCTCAGCGCTGTTCGCAGTTGCACTTTTGCTTGTAAGCAGCAGCACTAACGCGCAGTCAATTTATTTCTGCGAAGGCGTATCCGATGACGGATATCCTATCACAGAAAGTTCAACATTCAATATCGGCTCAGGCGGCGGATATGTTTACGTTCTTGTAAGGCTTCCGTATGAAATAGCTTGCCGTTCAGTAAGATTTGAAATATACAAAAACGGTGCATATGATAACACAATATATGTTGATACAGAAAAGAACTGGGTTTGGTTCTGGAAAAAAGTTACATTTTATGATGCAGGCAGGTACGAATTTGACGTATATGACTGCTTTGATTACAAATTAACTACAGGCAGTGTAAGAATTAACTGGAGATAATTTTATATCACCGATTTTCATTTTTAAGCCCCGCTTGCGGGGCTTTTTTTATTGCGAAATAAACCCTTGTAAAAGTATAGAACACTGATAACAACTTCTATAAAGCCAAAATCGTGGCGGATTTACGGAGATACACTGATAAAAATCCGTGAAAATCAGTCTTATCCGTTTAATCCGTGATCTGATTTTCAATGTCAGGACCAGCAACTTATAAAAAACCTTTATTTTAGCTATATTTGTAGCTGAATGCTCGATAAAATTAAAAGTCTTTCCAAGCAAACCCTGATATACGGCACAAGTACCATTATTGGCCGTTTCCTGAATTTTATTCTCGTTCCGTTCTATACCAATGTTTTTCCACCATCGGAATACGGCGTTGTTGCTCTGATCTTTGCTTACATCGCTTTTCTCAATATTGTTTATTCACTTGGTTTTGAGGCGGGTTATTTCAGATTTGCTTCTTCAAATGAGATTGGCAGTGAAAAACAGAATTTTTCCCACCCGTTTTTAACGATATTTATCAATGCAGCTTTCTTATCAGGAATTATACTGCTTTTTTCAGGGAGTATTTCAGACGTAGTCCAGATACGGGATAGCTCAATTATTACATATACTGCTTTCATATTATTCTTTGATTCTCTTGCGCTGGTGCCTTTCGCATATTTGAGGCTTAAGAACAAAGCCAGGGTGTTTGCGGCCATCAAGCTGGTTAATATAGTTGTAAATGTGACACTTAATCTTGTTTTAATACTGGTGCTTAAATACGGACTTGTCGCAGTATTCATAAGTAATCTTGCTGCCTCTGTTGTTACGTTATTGCTGTTGTTTCCCGTAATCCTCAAAAATATTTCATTCAGTTATAACAAGGAGCTGTTTAAAGAGCTGAGAAAATTCTCTTTGCCTTATCTTCCGGCGGGACTTGCCGCGATTATTGTACAGGTGATCGATAAGCCCATTATGCAGTATCTTACAGATGTTAAAACTGTAGGTATCTACAACGCAAATTATAAGCTTGGCATATTTATGATGCTTGTGGTTAGTATGTTTGAATACGCGTGGCGGCCGTTTTTTCTTAATAATGCCCGTGAACCGGGAGCGAAGGAACTTTTTTCAAGGATCCTTACCCTGTTTGTAGGCGGAAGTTCTGTGGTTTTTATCATACTTACTTTCTTTATTGATAATATTGTTGAAATTCCACTGCCCTTTAAGGGACACATAATAGGGCAGAAGTACTGGCAGGGATTAATAATTGTTCCGACCGTACTATTTTCTTACATATTTTTGGGTATATACACTAATTTACTTGCAGGCATATATATTGAAAAGAAAACAAAATACCTTCCGCTAATTTCCGGGCTCGGCGCTGCGCTGAATGTTGTTTTTTGTTTTGCACTTATACCTGTAATTGGAATTATGGGAGGAGCACTTGCAACTCTTGTGAGTTATCTTTCTATGGCAGTTTATATTTATTTTATAGCGCAAAAGTTTTATCCCGTAAAATACCAGACAGGCAAAACCGCAGCGCTGCTGCTAATTGATGTAATTGCAATCAGTATTTTCTATTATTATTATGGCTCTATTGGTTTTGCTGCAAAGGCAGCGATAACAATTTTACTTTGCGGCTGTGTAGTTTATATTGCGCAGTTGTATAAGGTGAAAAGATTGTTGAAGTCAGATAGCAAATAGCAAATACCAAATACCAAATATCAAAAAAACTTTTTGCTTGTGATTAACTAAATTCTATTTGTAAGGATCTAATCTATATACCTTTAACTTTTTAAATTCCTAATTCGTAATTCCTAATTGTTAATTGTACATTGTTAATTGCTAACAAGAAAATTACAGAGTAATTTTCGAAGTCCCGCCTTGGCGGGATTGCTAATGGTGATGATCATGATG